>NZ_JABWRG010000046.1:0-35529 GCF_014268825.1 Pseudomonas sp. SWRI51
CCCGCTCCCACGTTTCGATGTAAATCAGTTAGTTAGCGTTTGTTCTATGAGAGCTGGCGACAGCCTGCGATGAGGCCCTTACAGGATTGCACAAGTCCATAGCCCCCTCCCCACCGTCCAGTTATCCGCGAGGGCGAGCGCCCACAAAAAACAGGGTTAGCTTGGGAGTTGTAAGCGCCATTGCGTGGAGTGGCTGAGGCGTACCTGCGCCAACGGTTGCACGTCGATGCGCTGAAAGGCGTCCAGCGGCGCTGCCAACGCGTGCAGCATGGCGGCGCGGATGACGAACGGGTGGGTAATCACCAACCACTCCCCCGCCGCCAGGCCACTGTCCAACCAATGCGCAACCCGGCTGCACAGTGCCGCCACCGACTCCCCGCCATGGGGCGCTGACTGCGGGTCCGCCAACCAGGCCTGAAGGCCCGCCAAGTCATCATGCTGCAACTGCTTCAGCGCCAGCCCCTGCCAGCGCCCTAAATCACAATCGCGCAGCCGCTCATCCACCGTCGCCTGCAAACCCAGGCCTTGCGCCGTCTGCAGCGCACGCAGCTCTGGCGCACTCAGGCACTGCGCGCCTGTGGATAACCCGGCCATGGGCGCTGGCAGCTCACGCAACGGGTCATCATCAAGCGCAAAACGCCCGACCCGTTGTGCCTCGGTCTGGCCGTGGCAAATCAGTGTGAGCTGCACAGGTTTCATGGCAGGCTAAGGCTCAGGCCAAGTGGCGCTTGAGTTCGGCGATATGCTCCGGGCCAATGCCGCAGCAACCGCCGATCATGTTGGCGCCACGCTCGCGCCAGCCCTTGGCCCAGACCAGGTAGCCCGGTGGGTCGAGGTCTTCGCGCAGTTCATCCAGGCCGTCGTTGGCCTTGGCCTCTTTGGGCTGCGGCGGGAAGGCGTTGGCATACACGCCGATGGCGATATCGGCGTTGTGCCTGGCAATCACCGCGCGCGCCACGTCCACGGCATCACCGATCACTTCCGGCTGGCTGCAGTTGAACAACACCGACGCCACGCCAAGGCCAATTACCGCTTCAACGGCGTCGGCCACAGGCTCACCCGAGCGCAGGCGCGGGGTGGCGTCGACGTCTTCATCCTTGAGGGTGAACGACACCCAGAACGGCTTGCCGTCCGCCGGCAGGTGCGCGTGGATGGCGCGCACCTCAGCGATGGCGCTCTGGGTTTCGGCCAGCCACAGGTCAACGCTCGGCGCCAGGCCTTGCAGCAACGGGGTCAGCACCTCGGCAACGCGCTCGGGCTGGAACAGGTCGGGGCGATAGGAGCCGAACAGTGGCGGCAACGAACCGGCTACGCGCACCGGGCGTGGCGCGGCATCGGCGGCACGGCGAGCCAATTCACCGGCAACTTTAGCCAGTTGCAGGCCTTCGCGAGCAAAACGCGCTTCGCCGATATGGAACGGCACCACCGCATAACTGTTGCTGGTAATAACGTCTGCGCCCGCTTCGATATAGGCGCTGTGCACGCCTTGTACCTTCTCGGGAGCCTCGCTCAGGGCCAGCGCCGACCACTCGGGCTGCCGGAACGGCGCGCCACTGCGTTGCAGCTCGCGGCCCATACCACCATCAAGAATTACCATCGCTCGCTGGGTCATATAACTACTCTGCAGGTTTCTATAACTAAAATTTACTTGGTGCTATGCATTTATAACTATTTAATACATTAATCCTTTTCTAGCCAACATTTCAGGTATTTCCATGCGTTTGCCATCTTTGCTGGGCGCCGGTCTGGTTGTTCTCGCTGCTGCTTCACAAGCCTTCGCCGGCGCAACCCTCGACCGCGTCGAGTCGCGCAAGGAGATGGTCAACGTACTGATGGAAAGCTACCCGCCGTTCTCGTTCCTCAACGACAAGAACCAGCTCGACGGCTTTGACGTCGATGTGGCCAAGGCCGTGGCCGACAAACTGGGCGTCAAGCTGCGCCTCGAAACCCCGTCCTGGGACGTGATCGCCGCTGGCCGCTGGAGCGGGCGCTACGATATCTGCATCTGCTCGATGACCCCGAGCAAGGCCCGCGCCGAGGTGTTCGACTTCCCGGTGGAATACTACGCCTCGCCTGCAGTGATCGTGGTCAATGCCAAGGATGAGCGCATCCACTCGGCCAAAGACCTCAACGGCCTGAAGGTCGGCCTGACCGCTGCGTCCAGCTACGAAAGCTACCTGAACAAGAACCTGGTGATCGAAGGCGCCGAAGACAAGCAGTTGGACTACCCGTTCGAGCAGGTGCAAATCGCCCCGTACGACACCGACAACGTCGCCTTCCACGACCTGGCCCTGGGCGCCGGCGTGCGCCTGGACGCCATCCTCACCAACCTGGTGACCGCGCAACCGCGCCTTGACCAAGACAAACGCTTCAAGCTGGCCGGCGCGCCGCTGTACGAAGAGCCCAACTCGGTGGCCATCGAAAAAGGCGATGCCGAGTGGAATGCCAAGGTGCGCCAGGTGTTCGCCGAGCTTAAAGCCGACGGCACCCTGGCCAAGCTTTCGCAGAAATGGATCGGCGCCGATATCAGCAAATGAGCGCCTTCGAACCTGCCCCAACGACCAAGGGCCATGGCCTGTTCGGTTTCCGCACCCGGCTATACCTGACGTGGCTGGCCCTGTTCGTGCTGTTTGTCGGGTTTTTCCTGAGCTTTGACCTGAAGTTCGCGATCATCCTGGAAAAATTCCCGAACCTGGCCGGCTTCAAGCTGGGGCCGAATGGCTTTTTACAAGGCGCGGCGCTGACCCTGTTCCTGTGCTTGTGCTCGATCTTCGTGTCGGTGTTGTTCGGCTTTGCCGCAGCACTGGCGCGGCTGTCCAGCAGCGCGGTGCTGGTGGGCATTGCCAGCTTCTACACCTCGTTCTTCCGCGGCACGCCGCTGCTGATCCAGATTCTGCTGATTTACCTGGGCCTGCCGCAACTGGGGCTGGTACCGGGCGCCATCAGCGCGGGCATCATTGCCCTGTCGCTCAACTACGGGGCGTACCTGAGCGAAATCTTCCGCGCCGGCATCATCGGCGTGGCCCGCGGCCAGCGTGATGCCGCGTTGGCGCTGGGCATGGGCACGCGGGACATCTTCTGCAGCGTAATCCTGCCGCAGGCCATGCGCGTGATCATCCCGCCGACGGCCAACCAGTTCATCTCGATGCTCAAGGACTCGTCGCTGATTTCGGTGATGGGCGTGTGGGAAGTGATGTTTCTGGCGCAGTCGTATGGCCGTTCGAGCTATCGCTACCTGGAGATGCTCACCACGGCAGCGGTGATCTACTGGGTGTTGTCGATCTTGCTGGAACTGGCGCAAGCGCGCCTTGAGCGGCACTTCGGCAAAGCCTACCAGCGCTAGGCGAACAAACCTCCAGATGTACATGGGGGCGTGGGAGCGGGCTTGCCCCGCGATGGCGTCAGATCGCGCCACTCGGCCTGCTGGCCTCATCGCGGGGCAAGCCCGCTCCCACGCTTTGTACGTCAGCCCAGCCCGAAACCGCTGATGGCCTGCATCATGGCGCTGACCGAAGGCCGCGCCGCGATGCTCGACCATGTCGCCGGGGTGATCGTCACCCCCTCGATGCGGGCGCTGCTGGCCGCTGAAAGCGCGGTGTCAAAACAGTACGCCAAGGAGCGCGCCAACCAGCGCCTGGCGTTGCAGGTGATCGGCCTGCGGCTGATGGGCTATGCCGGCGTGCACTTGTCTGGGATCCATGACCTGGCCCAGTTTGAAGCGCTGGAACACACCATCACTGAACTGCAGCCACGCTATACCAACCTCGACAGCTGGGCCCCAGCTTGGGATGCCGCCTGGCAGCAGCCGGACCTGCCGGCCGTCACCTTCCACCCGCCCGGCCACAGCTGGCGCCTGGGGCAGCGGCAGGTCAGCCCATCGTTCAAGGAAAAGGCCCGCTACCGCCTGCTGTCGGCCCTGCACCACCAGGTGTTCAACCGCACCACGGTGCTGAGCAAGGCCTTCGGCTGGGCGGTAACCCGGCCACTGTGGAGCAAGCCTGCGCCGGGGCAATGGCTGCATCAGCTGGAACGGCGTGTGAAAAGGCCGCTGGTGGGCTGCGATACCTGCGGCACCTGCCGCCTGGAAGACACCTTGTACATCTGCCCGGAAACCTGCCCCAAAGGCCTGGCCAACGGCCCCTGCGGCGGCACCCAGCTGGACCGTTGCGAGTTCGGCGACCGCGAATGCGTGCACAGCGCCAAGTACCGCCTGGCGGTGGGGGTTGGGCGCACGGATGTGCTGGTAGAGCGGTTGATCCCCTGCGTGCAGGTCGAGACCCGCCAGCGCAGTTCGTGGCCGGGGTGGTTTGGCCAAACTCGACTGGCCAAACCACGCACCGTACAACCGGCAAGCGCCAGCGAATGCAAAGACTGAACGGGCGTTGCGCCCGCGTCTAGATCCGCGGGGTCTGGACGCCATGGCGGACCAGGCCCACCAGGTAGTCGAAGGTAAACCCACCCGCCGTAGCCACCACCATGACCTTGGTGCGGCTGACCGGGTCCGGCAGGAACAGGCACGCCTTGTAAGCCGTCTGCGCGCTGTTGCGGGCCACGTACTGCAGGGTTTCCCAGCCGTTGGCCTGCTTGTCGTAGGCCAAGGTCACCACCTTCATGCTCGATTGCAGGGTCGTCAGCAGCATCTCGACCGCCGCCGCAAACAGCGTCGACGCGACATTATCGGCCTCCACCGCCGATAGCCCATTCTTGCGCCCCTGATACAGGTGCCAGCCCTTGAAGGCGACGCCCGTCACACCGATGAAGAACGTGGTGTGGCGGCACAGATCGACCTCGTTGATCGGCGCATCACCAGTGCGCCACGGCGTCTTGAGCAGCAACAAGCCGGTCTTGCCCGCCAACAGCAGGCACTGGAGCGGCGTGGTCGCCTTCTGCGCCTTGGCCCCGGTCGAGGCGCTGGCCATGCCCATCGACATCATCCCCATGCCGATGTACGTACTGACCACATCCTTGAGGTAATCGAACGCTGACGGATTGGCGCTGGGTTGAGCCGCCAGCGCGACACTGGGCTGCAGCGCCAGCGCAGCATTGAGCGGAGGGCGGCTGGCCAGCACCGGCTTGAGCGGGCTGCTGCCCATGAACAGCTTGTAGGTGATGGTGCCGAGCACCGCCGGCACGAACAGCACGATATCGATCAACCGCACGCCGGTGTCCAGGGGCTCGCCGGTGAGCAAGGCAAAGGTCTTCTCGATGAACGGGAAGCGAATGGTCGAGAACAGGATTCGCCGCATCAGGTCGACCAACGCCGCGACTTGGTCGATCAGGTGCACCACCAGATTGCGGGTCATGGCGGTGGCGCGCTTGGCCAGGTTCAGCACCAGCGAATAAAGGATGCGCTTGATCTTGTCGAGGTCCAGGTCGGCCAGGGTAAAGCCGTCCGGGGCGAAGATGTGCTTGAAGCTTTCCTTGATGTCCGTGCCCAGCCCGGAAACACCAGATCGAAACGACCAGTGAGGCTACGAATTTTCTCCAGCACCTCTACAGCCTGTCGGCTGAGCGGCACCAGGTGCGCAGTACTCATTTTGGAGCCTCGATGGGAGTTCTTCACACCCTCAATCGCCACCCTTTCGCCAGGGATTTCCCACATCAGCCTCCCCATGTCTATCTCTCCCCAGCGAGCGAAGCGCAGCTCACTGGAGCGGATGAATACCAACAAGGTCAGCTGCACCGCTAGCTTGGTCAGGCCGCGCCCGCTGTCGGCATCTATCCGTTGAAGAAGCTCAGGTAAGCGTTCGAATGGCAAAGCAGGCCGGTGCGCTGTTTTGCGGGTCGCCGTGGCGCCTTGCAGATCGATCGCAGGGTTGAAATCCAGATGGCCATGCTGAACCGCCATACGGAGGATACCCGTCATGTACTGGCGTAGGCGTGCAGCCGTATCCAAGGTATCCCGCTTTTCCGCCGCCTTCAGCGGAACTAGCAGATCCCGTGTTTTGAGTTCCGCGACCGGGCGATCACCGAGAGCGGGCAACAGGTGGGATTCAATGCGCCGCCACACGGTGGAGGCATGACCAGGTGTCCACTTACGAGCGCAGGCCGCGTGCCATTCCTGAGCGAGCAAACGGAATGTATTCGCCCGGGCGTTAGCCGCTTCCTGTTTGTCCAAGCGCGCCTGCTCGATGGGGTCTTTCCCAGCAGCAAGGAGCTCAAGCGCCTGAGCGCGTCGCTCCCTGGCCGCTTTCAAGCCGAGCGCTGGATAGTTGCCAAACGTAGCTAAACCATCACGGCAATCAGGTTTGGTGTACTTCATACGCCAGGTCTTGACCCCTGACGGCTTCACCAGCAGGTAGAGGCCTTTGCCATCGAACAGCTTGTAATCCTTCTCCCGAGGCTTGGCCGCATCACATTTGGGATCGGTGAGAGGCACCACTGTGCGCGCCATAGGGATACGTTTCCTTGTCGAACCGAGATATCCCTAACCATATCCCTAAATCGCGTAGATGCCCAGAGACAAAACGAGACAGGCAGAAACAACAAAGCCCGCTCTGTGCGGGCTTTGCGGGGCGTTTCGTAGACAGTCATAGACTTCTGGAAACTGGTCTCTGGTGCCGGAGACAGGAATCGAACCTGCGACCTTCGCGTTACGAGTGCGCTGCTCTACCGACTGAGCTACACCGGCGTGTTGCGCAACGTACCACCCCGGTGTCCGTTACGCAAACCTCTGTTTCAACTCACTTTCACTGCACCTGGCAGCCGTTCGGGGCGAGGTCGGCCTCGACGTTGGTGGTGCATGCCCACCCCGTCTGGGTGCGGCTCAGGGTCAGGGTTTTGCCGAGTACGTTGGCCGGTGCGTCGGCCAAGGTGCAGGCGATGCTGGCGGCGCCCGTGGCGGCGGTGCCGGTGGCGGTGATGGCGCAGTGTGCGGTGGCGGGCTGGCCGCCCAGGCTTGCGACGTCGGGGACGTCTTTGCCGTCGTTCAGCCGCACATCCATGGCGGTCTTGAGGGCGGTGATTTCCAGCAGCGCGGCGTTGGCTTTGGCGCGGGACTGGTGGTTGGTGTACATCGGGATGGCGATGGTCGCCAAGATGCCGATGATCGCTACGACGATCATCAGTTCGATCAGGGTGATGCCGCGTTGCCCTTTCATGAACGGTCTTCCTTTGCAATGCATTTAGGCCGATATGGCATAGCGACGCCCCGGCCGGCAGCGGCGCAGTAGGCCTGAACCGACACCTTTTGTCACCCCTTGGGCGGCGGTGCGTCGTTGTCGCTCGACTACTCTAGTGACCGAGATCGAACTGTGCCCGGGAATGGGCCCGGCAAGCTGTTACGGGGCTTGTCGCTTCACTGCAAAGGACTTTCGCATGCCAGCATCTACCCGTCTCTATGCCTGGGAAGGCGTCAACGCCGCAGGCGTTGCTCAACAAGGGGAGCGCACTGGGCGCAGCCCGGCTTTCGTGCAGGCTTGGCTGCATCAACAGGGCATTCGCGCCACGCGGGTGCGGCCCGCTGGGGGGCTGGGGTGGCGTTGGCGGTGGCCGGCGCGGGCGGGCAAGGCGGATGCGCCGGGGTTTAGCCGGCAGTTGGCGACCTTGCTGATGGCGGGGGTGCCGCTGCTGCAGGCGTTCGAGGTGATGGCGCGCAGCAGCGCGGATGCAGCGATGACGGCGCTGGTGGCGCGGTTGAAACAGGATGTGGCGGCGGGCCAGGGGCTGGCGGATGCGCTGCAGCGGCATCCTGGTTGGTTTGATGGGCTTTATTGCAATTTGATTCGGGTGGGTGAGCACTCGGGCACGCTTGACCGGCAACTGGAGCAGATGGCGCTGATGCTGGAAAAGCGGCAGGCGCTGCGGCAGAAGGTGCGCAAGGCGATGTTGTACCCGGCGTTGCTGCTGTTGACCGGGCTGGGGGTGGCGACGTTGCTGCTGCTGGAGGTGGTGCCGCGCTTTGAGGGGATGTTTGCGGGGGCCGACAAGGCGCTGCCGGCCTTTACGCAGTGGGTGATCGACTTATCCACAGGGCTGGGCAAGCATGCGTTGTGGCTGGCGCTCGTCGGCGCGGGGCTGGGGTTGGGGGCGCGTGAGCTGTATCGGCGGCATCTGCCGGGGCGGTTGTGGATGCTGCGTTGGGTGCTGCGGGTGCCGGTGGTTGGGCGGCTGCTGGGGCATGCGGCGTTGGCGCGGTTTGCCCGCAGCCTGGGCACGGCTTATGGCGCGGGGGTGCCGTTGCTGGATGCGTTGGACACGGTGGCGCCGGTGTGTGGCAACAGCCTGCATGAGCGGGCGATTCGGCGGTTGCGGCAGAACGTCGCCAATGGGGTGGGGTTGCAGCAAGCGATGGAGGCTGATGAGCTGTTTGCGCCGCTGTTGCGCCAGTTGGTGGCGGTGGGGGAATCGAGCGGCACGCTGGACCGGATGCTGAACAAGGCCGCAGAGCATTACGAGGTGCAGGTCAGCGAAGCGCTTGAGCAGTTGACCACGCTGCTTGAGCCGGCCATCGTGCTGATCCTCGGGCTGCTGGTGGGCGGCCTGGTGGTGGCGATGTATCTGCCGATTTTCCAGTTGGGTAGCCTGATCTGAACATGAACCTGTGGACCGTAGCCGTCGAGCATCCGCCCTTCTTCTATAGCCTTGCCGCGCTGCTGGGGCTGTTGGTGGGTAGCTTTGTCAATGTGCTGGCGTACCGGCTGCCGGTGATGCTTGACCACCAGTGGCAGCGTGAGGCGCAAGAGATGCTGGGGTTGCCGCAGGGCGCCCCGACGCGCTTGGGCCTGTGCCTGCCAGCCTCGCACTGCCCGCGGTGCCAGCAGCGCATACGCGCGTGGCAGAACATTCCTGTGCTGAGCTACCTGTTTTTGCGCGGGCGCTGCGCGGGGTGCCAGGGGCGCATCAGCGTGCGATACCCATTGGTGGAGCTGGGCTGCGCGCTGTTGTCGCTGGGGGTAGCGTGGCATTTTGGGCCGGGAGTGCCGGCGTTGCTGGTGATGCTGTTGACGTGGGGGCTGCTGGCCTTGAGCCTGATCGATGCGGACCGCCAGTTGTTGCCGGATGTGCTGGTGCTGCCGTTGCTCTGGCTGGGGTTGGTGGTCAATGCCTTCGGTTTGCTGGTGCCTTTGCCCGATGCGCTGTGGGGCGCGGTGGCCGGGTATCTGAGCCTGTGGTCGGTGTATTGGCTGTTCCGCTTGCTGACCGGCAAGGAGGGCATGGGCTATGGCGACTTCAAGTTGTTGGCGATGCTCGGCGCCTGGGGTGGCTGGCAGATATTGCCGATGACAGTAATGGGCGCGTCGGTTGCCGGGGCGCTGATTGGGCTGCTATTGCTGGGTTTGCGGCGCGCAAACCGGGGCACGACGTTGCCCTTTGGGCCGTATCTGGCAATTGCGGGGTGGATCGCATTGCTCTGGGGTGATGAAATAGCCGCCTCTTACCTGCAACTGCTTGGAACACGATGAGCACAGCGCCCTTCACCCCTTGGATTCTTGGCCTGACCGGCGGCATTGGCAGCGGCAAGAGCGCCGCCGCCGAGCGCTTCGTCGAGCTGGGCGTGCACCTGGTCGACGCCGACCAGGCGGCGCGCTGGGTCGTAGAGCCGGGCCGCCCTGCCCTGGCGAGTATCGTCGAGCGCTTCGGTGCTGGCGTGCTGCTGGAGGACGGCCAACTGGACCGCGCGGCCCTGCGCCAGCAAATTTTTGCCGACCCGGCGCAGCGGCAATGGCTTGAGCAATTGCTGCATCCGCTGATTGGCCAGGAGATTTTCAGCTACCTGGCCAAGGCCGAAACGCCTTATGCGGTGTATGTATCGCCGCTGTTGATCGAGTCGGGGCAGTACCGCAAGACCCAGCGCATTCTGGTGATCGATGCCCCGCCCGAGTTGCAGGTACAGCGCACCCTGCTGCGCGACAACACCAGCGCCGAACAGGTGCAGGCGATTCTCAAGGCCCAGGTGGGCCGCGAGGAACGTCTGCGCCATGCCGATGATGTGGTGGTCAATGACCGTGACGTGCCAACGCTGCACGCCGAGATTGACCGCCTGCACCACTTTTACCTGACTTTGCGAGGAGGCCAGCCATGAGCCAGCCGTTGACCGTTGATTGCCCGACCTGTGGCGCACCTGTGGAATGGGGTGAAAAAAGCCCGTTTCGGCCGTTTTGTTCTGACCGTTGCAAGCTGATCGACTTGGGCGCCTGGGCGTCTGAGGACCATAAGATCGCGGGGTCGGATGAGTCCGAGGATGAGCTTTATTCGGGGGATCTGGAGCCTCGGCATTGAGGGTGTGGCGCAGTCTGTCGTAGGAACGGCGTCGTGTGGCGAACGGGGTGCGAAGCAGCCGCAAGATCTCGACCTATCGCAAAACCGCCGGGTCCGCTGCGCAGCCCATCGCGACACAAGGCCGCTCCTACACGAGACCGCGCCGATGTGGCGGCATCAGTTTCAGGGCTGGTCATCTTTCCATGGCGCTTGCAGGTAGCGGGTGCGGTTGAAGGTTTCGAGCCACTCGGGGCAGAACACGACCAGGGCGCTGATTACCGTGCCGTTGATGAACGCTTCGGGGAACATCATCAGCCACAGATAGCCGGCAAAATCGCTGAGCCATTCCGGCATCGCAAAACGGCCGTCCAGCCATAGCAGCCCCAGGCCTGCCATCAGGCACAATAGCACCGTCAGGGCAGCGGCGAAAAAACCACAACAGAAGATGTAAACGAACAGGTTACGCGGCTGGGCGCGTTCGACCAGCAACGCGCACACCTCGGTGACCAGCACCGGCAAGGCGACGATCAACAAGCCGTTTACGCCAAGGGCCGCGAGGTCCTGGCGGCCGAGCAGCAGCAGGCCGATCTGGGCCATGAAACCACCGAGCAGGGCTAGCGGCCAATCCAGCAGCAAGGTGACGGCGGTCATGCCGATGAAGTGATAGGACACGCCGGTGTCGAAATCGCGGCGTACCAGCCACAACGCAAACAGCGCGAACACGGTGCCAAACAGCAGGTGCTGGCGGCGCCGGTCCGTGCACAGCTCGACCCACGGTGCCCGGCTGGCCGCCCAGAGTAGCAAGGGCACGTAACCGAGCCAGCCCAGGGTCAGGCTGGTGCTGGACAATACTTGCGCGCTGATCACCGGTGAATGTCCTTTTCAAGCTTGTGGATAAGGGGCAGTTTACACCCATACTGCGTGGCGCCTTGGCCGGTGTGATTTCTGCGCACAAACAGCACCTTACCGTCATCGATTAACGGCTAAGCTTCACCCCATGGACGACTCAGATTACCTGCGCCTGCTAACCATCCAGGCCGAACAAGCCAATGCTTTCCTCTCCAATGCGCGCAAATGGGAGCGTGAGCGTTGGGTTTGCCAGCGCCTGCTGCAAGGGCTGAACATCCCGCACCGCAGCGAGGACTTCACCCCGGCCGGCCAGGAGCCGCCGGATGTGCTGTTTCGCGATGCCGCCTTCGAGGTGTTTTTTGTGCTCGATGAGGGCCGCCGGCTGAATGATGAGTGGCGCGAAGAGCTGCAGCGCAGGCGCAGTGCGTTCTCGCTCAGCCAGTTGGTGCGCCGCGAGGCACGGCCACGCAAGATCAGCGCCCAGGAACTGCTGGCGCGCCTGGCGCCAACCTTGCGCAAAAAGTCGCACAACTACCGTGAGCGCGGCCTGGACCTGGGTGAGCTGGACATCATCGCCTTCGCCAGCCTCAAGCGTGAGGTGCTGGACCTCAACAGCCACTTCCCGCCGCCAACCGAATACCTGCGCCAGGGCTGGCGCTCGCTGTCGCTGGTGGGGCCGACCTTTGCCCGGGTGCTGTTCGCCCACCCCGACGCCCCGGATTTTCTGCGTGGCAACCTGGGGCGCAGCATCGTGTTCGACGTCGGCATCAGTCTTTGATCCTGTGCCGTGTGTGTTTGCGATGGCGTACACTCGGCGCCGGCGATAGAAAGCATTATCATTTGTTTCCAGCGCCTGCATGAACGCTGTAGCGTGCCCGCAGTCTCAAACGTCTATCTGACGAGGCCCCCCATGACCAGCCGCCTGAACCCTGAAGATCAGCGCCGCGTGGATGAGTACCTGAGCGCCCCCCAGCATCGTGTCGAGCGCCGGCCTTTCCGGCCCTGGCTGCTGTTGCTGCTGGTGGTCGCGGTAACGGTCGGGCTGGGCCTCTTGAGCCGCCTGCTGAGTGGACTGGTGCTATGAGCTGCCTTGCGCTCGCCCTCCCCTCACGCCAGATACGGCTGGGCCATGTGCCCGCGAATTCCGTAAAACTTGTGAGATATCCCCATGACTCATCGCATCGTGATTGTCGGCGGCGGCGCCGGCGGCCTGGAACTGGCGACCCGCCTGGGTAAAAGCCTGGGCAAGCGCAAGCAGGCCGAGGTCACCCTGGTCGACGCCAACCTGACGCACATCTGGAAGCCGCTGCTGCATGAAGTGGCCGCCGGTTCGCTCAACTCCTCGGAAGACGAACTGAACTACGTGGCCCAGGCCAAGTGGAACCACTTCAACTTCCAGTTGGGGCGCATGAGCGGCCTGGACCGTGAAACCCGGCAGATTCAACTGGCTGCAACCCTTGATGAACAGGGCCGCGAACTGCTGCCTGCGCGTACCTTGGGTTATGACACCCTGGTGATCGCGGTGGGCAGCAACACCAACGACTTCGGCACCTTGGGCGCGGCGCAGCACTGCTTGTTCCTGGACAGCCGCAAGCAGGCTGAGCGCTTCCACCAGCAACTGCTCAACCACTACCTGCGCGCCCATGCCGGCGCCCCGGAAAGCGGCAAGATCAGCGTGGCGATCGTTGGCGCGGGTGCCACCGGGGTTGAGCTGGCCGCCGAGCTGCACAATGCTGCCCACGAACTGGCGGCCTATGGCCTGGACCGCATCCAGCCCAAGGACATGCATATCACCCTGATCGAGGCCGGCCCACGGGTGTTGCCGGCGCTGCCTGAGCGCATCAGCGTGCCGGTGCACAAGACCTTGGAAAAACTCGGCGTGACGGTGCTGACCAACGCGTCGGTCAGTGAAGTGACCGAGGATGGCCTGAAAACCGCCAGCGGTGAAGTGATCCAGGCCAGCTTGAAGGTGTGGGCGGCGGGCATTCGCGCGCCGGGCTTTCTCAAGGACATCGACGGCCTGGAGACCAACCGCATCAACCAGTTGGTGGTGCGCCCTACCCTGCAGACCACGTTGGACGACAATATTTTTGCTTTTGGCGACTGCGCCGCGTGCCCGCAACCGGGTAGCGACCGCAATGTGCCACCGCGCGCGCAGGCTGCGCATCAGCAGGCTTCGTTGTTGGCCAAGGGGCTGAAGGCACGCCTTGAAGGCAAGCCGCTGCCCACTTATGCCTATAAGGATTACGGCTCGCTGGTGTCGCTGTCGCGCTTCTCGGCGGTGGGCAACTTGATGGGCAACCTGATGGGCAGCGTGAAGCTGGAAGGCTGGTTGGCGCGGATGTTCTATGTGTCGCTGTACCGCATGCACCAGATGGCGCTGTACGGGGTGTTTCGCACGGCGATGCTGATGCTGGGGAGCAAGATTGGGCGCGGGACTGAGCCCCGGTTGAAGCTGCACTGAGGCTTGAAGCGGGGGGCTGCCTTGCAGCCCATCGCAGGCTGGCGCCAGCTCCCACAGAAAAGCGACCGAAACCGTGGGAGCGGGCTTGACCCGCGATGAGGCCAGCAGGCCGAGTTGAGTTGCCTGCTCTGACCCCGTCGCGGGGCAAGCCCGCTCCCACGCTGGACTCAGCAGCTCAAACAAAAAACGCGGACAAAAGAAAAAGGGCATCTCAGTCGAGATGCCCTTTTTACATGGTGGGTCGTGTAGGATTCGAACCTACGACCAATTGGTTAAAAGCCAACTGCTCTACCAACTGAGCTAACGACCCTAAAAATGGTCGGGGTGAGGGGATTCGAACTCCTGACATCCTGCTCCCAAAGCAGGCGCGCTACCGGACTGCGCTACACCCCGAGATTGGCTCCGCGACCTGGACTCGAACCAGGGACCCAATGATTAACAGTCATTTGCTCTACCGACTGAGCTATCGCGGAACTGAACTTCGGTACAACTTCGAAGGCTGTGTGAGCTTCGATCTCTTTCGCGTTACCGCTGCTGAGGCCGGCTATTCTACATTCTTCGTTTTGCTTGTCAACCACTTTTTTTCATTCAACTTACTGATTTCTAAGTTGTTTTGCGGTCACCGGTGTTGCTGGTGATTCGCTTAGTGCCTGACAGCGGGGCGAATATTAGGGGGGCTTCGAATTTTGTGCAAGCACTTTTTTCAAAATTTTCAGCAAGTTAGGGTTCAGGGCCGAAAAATGGGCGCGCAGCCCATGAAAAAGCCCCGCTTGCACGGGGCTTGTAGGGTTAACCGAAGGTGATTTCGTCGCCTTCGACCTGGGCGGTTATCGCAGCGCCCGGTACGAACTGGCCGCTGAGGATCAACTGCGCCAGCGGGTTTTCGATCCAGCGCTGAATGGCGCGTTTGAGTGGCCGTGCGCCATAGACCGGGTCGTAACCCACCGCAATCAGCTTGTCCAACGCCTCCGGGCTGAGGTTCAACGACAGCTCGCGCTCGGCCAGGCGGTTGCGCAGGCGGCCCAGCTGGATCTCGGTGATACCGGCAATCTGCTCGCGGCCCAGCGGTTCGAACACCACCACCTCATCGATACGGTTGATGAACTCCGGCCGGAAGTGCGCGCCCACCGCATCCATTACCGCTGCACGTTGCGCTTCGCGGTCGCCCACCAGTTCCTGGATCTGCGCCGAGCCCAGGTTGGAGGTCATCACGATTACCGTGTTGCGGAAATCGACCGTACGGCCATGGCTGTCGGTCAAGCGGCCGTCTTCGAGCACCTGCAACAGCACGTTGAACACATCCGGGTGCGCCTTCTCTACCTCATCGAGCAGCACCACCGCGTACGGTTTGCGGCGCACGGCTTCGGTCAGGTAACCGCCCTCCTCGTACCCTACATAGCCGGGTGGCGCGCCGATCAGGCGAGCGACGGAGTGTTTCTCCATGAACTCGGACATGTCGATGCGCACCATGGCCTCTTCGGTATCGAAGAGGAACTCGGCCAGCGCCTTGCACAGCTCGGTCTTGCCCACACCGGTCGGGCCGAGGAACAGGAACGAGCCGCTGGGGCGGTTCGGGTCGGACAGCCCCGCACGCGAGCGGCGCACGGCGTTGGCCACGGCGGTGACGGCTTCGTTCTGGCCGATGACGCGCTGGTGCAGCAGGCCTTCCATGCTCAGCAGCTTTTCGCGCTCGCCCTCAAGCATTTTCGACACCGGGATGCCGGTCCACTTCGAGACCACCTCGGCAATTTCTTCCTCGGTGACTTTGTTACGCAGCAGCTGGTTTTCGGTCTTGCCGTGCTGGTCGACCATCTGCAGGCTGCGCTCCAGGTCCGGGATTACCCCGTACTGCAGCTCGGCCATACGGCTGAGGTCGCCTTTACGGCGGGCCGCTTCAAGCTCCTGGCGGGCTTGCTCGATTTTTTGCTGGATCTGCGCCGAACCCTGTACCTCGGCTTTTTCCGAGGCCCAGATTTCTTCGAGGTCGGAATACTCGCGCTCCAGGCGCACGATTTCTTCGGTCAGCTTTTCCAGGCGTTTCTTCGCTGCGTCGTCTTCTTCTTTCTTCAGCGCCTGGGATTCCACCTTCAGCTGAATCAGACGACGGTCGAGGCGGTCGAGCACTTCCGGCTTGGAGTCGATCTCCATGCGGATGCGGCTGGCGGCCTCGTCGATAAGGTCGATGGCCTTGTCCGGCAGCTGGCGGTCAGTGATGTAGCGGTGGCTGAGCTTGGCGGCAGCGATGATCGCGCCGTCGGTGATGGCCACCTTATGGTGGACCTCATAGCGCTCTTTCAGGCCGCGCAGGATGGCAATGGTGTCTTCCTCGCTCGGCTCCTCTACCAGCACCTTCTGGAAACGCCGCTCGAGCGCTGCGTCTTTTTCGATGAACTGACGGTACTCGTTCAGCGTGGTGGCGCCGACGCAGTGCAGTTCACCACGGGCCAGGGCCGGCTTGAGCATGTTGCCGGCGTCCATGGCGCCCTCGCCTTTGCCGGCGCCGACCATGGTGTGCAGTTCGTCGATGAACAGGATGATCTGGCCTTCCTGCTTGGACAGCTCGTTGAGCAGGCCTTTGAGGCGCTCTTCGAACTCGCCGCGGTACTTGGCGCCAGCGATCAATGCGCCCATGTCCAGCGCCAGCAGGCGCTTGCCTTTGAGGCCGTCGGGCACTTCGCCATTGATGATGCGCTGGGCCAGGCCTTCGGCGATGGCGGTTTTACCAACGCCTGGCTCGCCGATCAGCACCGGGTTGTTTTTGGTGCGGCGTTGCAGCACTTGGATCGTGCGGCGGATTTCGTCGTCACGGCCGATCACCGGGTCCAGCTTGCCTTCTTCGGCGCGCTTGGTCAGGTCGACGGTGTACTTGTCCAAGGCCTGGCGCGATTCTTCGACGTTGGCGTCATTCACCGCCGCGCCGCCGCGCAGGTTGTTGATGGCGTTTTCAAGGGCCTTCTTGCTGACGCCCTGGCCGAGCAGCAGTTTGCCTACCTTGCTGTTCTCGTCCATGGCAGCCAGCAGCACCAGTTCGCTGGAAATGAACTGGTCGCCCTTCTGCTGGGCCAGGCGGTCGGCCTGGTTGAGCAGGCGCGCGAGGTCCTGGGACATGTTCACGTCGCCAGTGGGGTTCTGAATTTTCGGCAACTGGTCGAGCTCTTTGCTCAACGCCTTGCGCAGGCTGTTGACGTCGAAGCCTACCTGCATCAGCAGGGGCTTGATCGAACCGCCTTGCTGGTCGATCAGCGCTTGCAGCAGGTGCAGCGGCTCGATAGCCGGGTGGTCCATGCCCACAGCCAAGGATTGAGAGTCGGATAATGCCAGTTGCAGCTTGCTGGTCAGTCGGTCTATTCGCATGGGGATACCTTCCTATAAAGGGCAGGCGGAGCGATGGACAGCCCCTGATGGAGAACCTGCCTGAGATGACTAATAGATAAGGGTGATTCTGGAAGATTCAAGCGTAGCGGGGTTGATGCGGGTCAGCACATTATCGGCCAAGCGCCTTGGGGCGAGGTGGGAACGTGGCGTGGGAGCGGGCTTGCCCCGCGATGGCGTCTACTGAATGGAAGGTGATGGCAAGGCCTACGCAATCGCGGGGCAAGCCCGCTCCCACGCCGATTGCACCCGCGTGCTCAGGTCAGGGCTGTAGCCAGACCAACGAAGCGAAGCGCCCGCCCTGCGGCGTGCGGCGATAGGAGAAGAAGCGTGGGTCGCTGACCGTGCACAAGCCGCCGCCATAAACAGCCGTCACGCCGCGCGCCGCCAGGCGGATGCGCGCCAAACGGTATATATCGGCCATCAGCTTGCCGGGGCGCTCGCCCGGTATGAAGGCATCGAAGGCTTGCGGATGCTGGGCCGTGAACGCATCACGCACCTCAAGCCCCACCTCGAACGCCTGCGGGCCAATTGCCGGGCCCAGCCATACCAGTACCTCTTCGGGCGCCACGCCCAACTGGTCAAGGGTGGCTTCCAGCACACCGCCGGCCAGCCCGCGCCAGCCGGCATGGGCGGCGGCCACACGGGTGCCCGCGCGGTTGCAGAACAACGCAGGCAGGCAGTCGGCGGTCATGGCGGTGCAGGCGATACCGGGCTGGTCGGTCCAGCTGGCATCGGCCTCGGCGACCACGGCAGGGTCGGCGTCGGCTACCACCACCCCGTGCACCTGCTTCAGCCAGGCGGGCTGGATGGCAAAGGTGTCACTGAGGCGGCGGCGGTTCTCGGCGACGGCCAGCGGGTCATCGCCCACATGGTCGCCAAGATTGAACGTGTCGAACGGCGGCAGGCTAATGCCGCCTTCGCGGGTGGTGACACAGGCGCGTACCGAGGCCGGAGCCGGCCAGTCGGGGGTAAGCAGCGCCTGGGCCATACCGTTCATCCGATAAAGCTCTCGCGGTCCTGATTGAGCAGCGAAAGCAGCCAGGTGAAATCATCTGGCAGTGCCGCTTCCCATTTCATCACTTCCCCGGTGGCCGGGTGGCGCAGGGCCAGGAAGCGTGCATGCAGGGCCTGACGCGGGAAGGTCTTGACCGCCTCGACCATGGCAATGCTGGCGGCCGGCGGAATGCGGAAACGCACGCCGTAGGTCTGGTCGCCGACCAACGGGTAACCGACGTGGGCCATGTGCACACGAATCTGGTGGGTACGGCCGGTTTCCAGCTTGACCCGCACATGGGTGTGCGAACGGAAGCGCTTGAGCACCCGGTAGTGGCTGACAGCAGGCTTGCCGCCGTCGGTCACTGCCATGCGCTGGCGCTCGCCGCCGTGGCGGCCGATCGGGGCGTCGATCTTGCCGCCGGCGATCACCACGCCCACCACGATGCACTCGTAGATGCGGCTGACAGAGCGGCTTTGCAACTGGTCGACCAGGTTGGTCTGCGCCTGCAGCGTCTTGGCGACCACCATCAGCCCCGTGGTGTCCTTATCCAGACGGTGCACGATACCGGCGCGCGGTACGTTGACGATGTCTGGCACATGGTGCAGCAGGGCATTGAGCAGGGTGCCATCAGGATGACCGGCGGCCGGATGCACAACCAGCCCGGCGGGCTTGTTGATCACCAGGATGTGGTCGTCTTCATAGACGATGTCCAGCTCGATGTCCTGAGCCACCCATTCGCCTTGGGCTTCCTGTTCGGCTTCAAGGGCCAGAATGGAGCCACCGTGGACGATATCGCGCGGCCGCAGTACCGCGCCATCGACTGTCAGACGGCCATCTTTGATCCACGAGGACAGGCGCGAACGCGAGTACTCGGCGAACAGTTGGGCGGCGACTTGGTCGAGGCGTTGGCCGCCCAGTTCGGACGGGACCTCTGCGCTAAGTTGAATGATCTCGGACATGCTCGAATCGACGGGCGTTCAGCTTTTGGTTTCGGCTGCGCGCTTGTGGTTAAATACGGCTTCTTTTGCCCCGGGGTTTGGCCGGGGGCGCTCATCATAACAGGACGGCACCGCCCAAGACAGCGGCCGTCAAAGGGACGCAAGCCGCCATGCAAGTGAAACACCTGCTGCTGATCGCCATCCTCGGGCTCACCGCTGCCTGTTCCTCGAACAAAGAAGTCATTGACGAGAACCTCAGCGAGGCCGAGCTGTACCAGCAGGCGCAGGCCGACCTGGACAGCCACAGCTACACCAGCGCCGTGAACAAGCTCAAGGCCCTGGAGTCGCGCTATCCGTTCGGCCGTTACGCCGACCAGGCCCAGCTCGAGCTGATCTACGCCAACTACAAGAACTCCGAGCCAGAAGCCGCCAAGTCTTCGGCCGAGCGCTTCATCCGCCTGCACCCGCAGCACCCGAACGTCGACTACGCCTACTACCTCAAGGGCCTGACCTCGTTCGACCAGGACCGTGGCCTGGTGGCGCGCTTCCTGCCGCTGGACATGACCAAGCGTGACCCAGGTGCTGCCCGCGACTCGTACAACGAGTTCGCCCAGCTGACCAGCCGCTTCCCGAACAGCCGTTATTCGCCGGACGCCAAGCAGCGCATGATCTACCTGCGCAACCTGCTGGCTTCCTACGAAATCCACGTCGCCAACTACTACCTGCGCCGTGAGGCCTATGTCGCTGCCGCCAACCGTGGCCGCTACGTGGTCGAGAACTTCCAGGAAACCCCTTCGGTAGGTGACGGCCTGGCGGTAATGGTCGAGGCCTACCAGCGCCTGCACCTGGATGACCTGGCTGCCACCAGCCTTGAGACCCTCAAGCTGAACTACCCAGAGCACCCAAGCCTGGTCGATGGCCAGTTCGTTGCCAAAGAAGACGAAAACGGCAACCGGTCGTGGCTGTCGAAGGCGACCTTGGGCCTGATCGAGACCGACACGCCGCTGCCGCCGGGCGAAACCCGCGCCAACCAGGACGTGGTGCGTCAGTTCCAGGATGCCCGCGCCGAGATGCCGCAGGACCTGCTGCCAAAAGACGAAAACGGCGATCCGATCCTGCCGGAAGGCCCGAAAGAAGCCGAAAAAGACCGCTCGTGGTTCAGCTACGCGACCTTTGGTCTGTTTGACTGATTGCACTGCAAACATGAAAGGGAGGCCTCAGGCCTCCCTTTTTTTATGGCTGCGTCCTAGACTGTCGCCTTCTTCTTCTCGACAAGCTGGACACCATGGTTCGCCTACTCTTCTGGATCGCCCTGATCGCTGCTGCCTTCTGGCTGTGGCGCAAGTTCAAGATCAGCCAGCAATCGTCTGCCGGGCAACGGCTGGATGACCCGCTGAAGATGGTGCGCTGCGCCCATTGCGGCGTGCACCTGCCCAACGACCGCGCCCTGCACCGTGGCCAGCAGTGGTATTGCAGCCAGCAGCACCTAGAGCAAGGGCCTGGGCGGGAGTAAGGGGGTTGCAATCGCCCCGGGCATCCTGGGCCGGCCCTATCGCAGGCTGTCGCCAGCTCCCACAGGGATCTGCGCCAGACCTCAATATCGTGGCTGTGCGCGGGTCTTTGTGGGAGCTGGCGACAGCCTGCGATAGGGCCACTACCGGCGCCTAGGCCAACCGCCCCTGCGGCGCGTAGGGCGTGGGGTCGATGATTGGCGGGCGCGCCAGCAGCAAGTCACTGAGCAATTGGCAGGACGCCGGCGCCAGCACCAGCCCGTTGCGGTAATGCCCGCAGTTCAGCCACAACCCCGAATGCCCCGGCACCTCGCCGATATAGGGTATACCCTCGGGCGAACCGGGGCGCAGCCCAGCCCAGTGCCCGACCACGCTGGCATCAGCCAACGCCGGCAGCAGGTCGATGGCAGACGCTTTCAAGCTTTGCAGCGCATCGGCAGTCGGGGTCTTGTCGTAGCCTTCGTGCTCCAGCGTGCTACCCACCAGAATGTGCCCGTCGCGGCGCGGGATCGCATAACGCCCTTTGGCCAACACCATGCTCGGCAAAAAGTCCTCGGCGCATTTGAACAGGATCATCTGCCCTTTTACAGGTTCTACCGGCAACCCCAGCCCGAGGGTGCGCAGCAGGTCGCCGCTCCACGCCCCTGCACTGAGCACCACCTGATCGGCTGCCAGCACGCCTGTCTGGGTTTGCACGCCAGTCACCCGCCCGCCTTCGCGCACGAAACCGCTGATCTGGCAGTGCTCGCGCAGGGTCACGTTCGGCAGTCCCAGCAAGGCCGCCTTGAGCGACTTGACCAGCCGGGGGTTACGCACGTTGGCTACACCCGCCATGAACAGCGCCTGGCGGAACCCTGCGCCCAGCACCGGCACCGCATCATAGGCTGCCGAGAAATCCACAGCGCTGAGCGGGCGCTGTTCGCGGGCCGCCCAGGCCAAGGCCTCGGCCTGGTCGTCCAGGTCGAGCCAGTAAAGGCCGGTGGTGTGCACCTCGGGGTCGACCCCAGTGCGGGCGAATAGCTGAGCGGCCAGTTGCGGGTAGAAGTCCTGTGACCAGTGCGCCAGCGCCGTCACCGCCGCGCTGTAGCGCCACGGATACAGTGGCGAGACGATACCGCCACCGGCCCAGGAGGACTCGCGCCCGACCTCGCCCTGGTCGCATACCACCACCTGGTCGACCTCGGCGGCCAGGTTGAACGCGGTCAGCAGGCCAATGACCCCGCCGCCGACAATCACTACTTGCTTGCTCATCGTTCGATCCAACACCTGAAGTAATTCCACAGCACACGGGCGCCCTGGCGCTGTGCACGGGGCACTTCGCGGGAACCGGGGTAGGCAATGGCTGCCAGCATGCCGCTCAGCGCCAGCACAATCAATGATTCGATAGCCGTAGAACCTTGCCCGGGTCAGCCTTCGTGCAGACGCTGGCGCCAACTGATACGCCGAGGCGGTTGCGCATCGCCCAGTGCGTAAACGGCTTCAAGCACCTGGCGGCGCCGGCGCTCGGGGCTGATCGCCGTAACCCGCACCAAGGTCACCCGTTCGCCCGGCGCCAAGCCTGCTGCGCGCGTGCTCTGGCCAAGGTTCTGCAATAGCACGAAGGCGTTGAGCGTTTTGCGCCAAGGTAAAACCGGTTCTGCAGGCGGCAACGACGGCGGCAGGCACTGGGTGCACGGCGGCGGCAGCCCATCGCCCAGCAGTGCTGCGCCTTCGAGCAGACCGGCCTCTGCCAGCTCGAAAGCTTGCGCTGCGGCCACCTGTTCGCTGACCAGCCACTGCCGGGCTTGCGCCTCGCTCAGCACCTGGGCCGCCAGCAATGCCAATAGCAGGCTGAGCACCAGCGTAATCAGCAACACCACACCACGCTGCTTTTTCATGTGGCACCGCCAAGGTTACGCAACGCGACACTCACCTGCTGATGCACCTCAAGCTGGAAGATGGCGTCGTAGAGCGTCAAGCGGATATCCAGCCGGTCGCCTTCTCCGGCCTCCACCCGTGTTACCTGCAGCGCCTTGACGTTATCGACAAGGCTGGAGCGCTGCTTGCCGGTGGTTAGAAACAGGCTGCCGTTACGCACCTCGTAGACCTGCCTGCGCACGGGCAAGGCAAACAGGCTCGCCCCTGCCTGGTGCTGGCTGTCCATCACCTGCGCCCAACTGCGGCAATCGCTGAGGACGGTCCACTCCGGCGGGCCGGGCATGCCGGGTAGCTCAGCACCAACCAGCGTCAAGCTGGTTGCGGTAATGGCGACTGGCTGGGCAAAGGCCTGTTCGGCGCCAGAGCCTTTGAAGTCGGCAGGTTCCAGGCGCAGGCAACCGAACATGCCAGCCATGCGCACGTCTTCGGCGATGCGTTGCAGCACTAGGCGCGCATCATCCTGCAACAGCGCTGCTGCGCCCTGCATGCTCCAGGCCCGGTGCACCGCCACGAACAAGCCGCTGGCGCCCGCCAGCAGCATGATCGCCAATGCCATCGCCAGCAGGGTTTCGAGCAGCCCAAAGCCTGCCTGGTAGCGCTTCACGGCAGCACCCCGCCGCGCAGGGTCAGGACTTGCTCGCCGCCCTGGGCTGGCCACAGCACCTGTATTTGCAGCATCTGCGCCGACCTGTTCACCCGCCCCTGCGCCGACACGCCAAGCCGCTCGACCAGTTGGCTGCGCCACCCCAGTTCATCAGCCACGGTCAAACGCCCCTGCGCCCTCACACGCTCCAGCAGGCTCTGGGCGCCTTGCAGCGCCAGGCTTTCTCGCCCGGCGCTGTCGAACGCCTGCGCGCCGCGCACCAGCAATGAGGCGCAGGTGGTCAACCCCAGCGCCAGCACGGCCATCGCCATCAATACTTCCAGCAGCGCCAAACCGCGCACTTTCGACTGCATCCTGTCTCCTCCCGAGAAGTTTCCTCGCCTTCCTGGCGCAACGGGCCGACTGACACCCGCCCCAGCCCAACGTGAAGCTATAGCGAAGCACTTCCAGGGAGGAATGCACGGTGAGGCAACAAGGAGTAACACTGATACAAATGATGTGCACGCTAGCGGTGGCCGGCCTTCTGACGCACATGGGCGCAACCGCCTACAACCAGATGAGCGAAGGCCTGCATCAGGCAGCAGTGGCCAGGGCGCTGGCGCAGAGCCTGCGCGAGGCGCGCAACCACGCTGCACTGCGCCACCGGGCGGTGTTGGTGCAGCCGATAGAGGGGTTATGGGGCAAGGGCTGGCGAACGACACTGGAACACAATGGCCAGTTGCTCAGGGAGCAGCGCCCGGCAAAGCCGGTAACGATTGTGGGCAGCGACACCCGTGTGGTGCGCTTCAGCGCACAGGGGGCGCCTTTGGGGGCAGGGTTTGGCGGCATCACGCTGCACATCTGCCAGCGCGATACGCCATACAGCGTGCACCGTGTGGTGCTGAGCCCGAGCGGGCGGGTCAGCCTGCGCAGTGACGGGAGCCCCGGCTGCGCAGGCCGCTGATCAGATCAGCGAACGTACCCGCAGCTCTTTGGGCATGGAGAAGGTGACGTTCTCGGCACGCCCGTCGAGTTCTTCGGCGCCGGTCGCGCCCCAGGCCTTGAGCTGCTCGATCACGCCACGCACCAGCACCTCAGGGGCCGAAGCACCTGCGGTAATGCCAATGCGTGCCACGCCTTCGAACCAGCTTTGCTGCAGGTCTTCGGCGCCGTCGATCAGGTAGGCCGGGGTGCTCATGCGCTCGGCCAGCTCGCGCAGACGGTTGGAGTTGGAGCTGTTCGGGCTGCCGACCACCAACACCACGTCACACTCATCGGCCAGTTGCTTGACGGCATCCTGGCGGTTTTGCGTGGCGTAGCAGATGTCGTCCTTGCGTGGGCCGCCGATGTTCGGGAAGCGCGCGCGCAGGGCATCGATGACACGGCTGGTGTCATCCATCGACAAGGTGGTCTGGGTGACGAAGGCCAGATGATCGGGGTCGCGCACCTGCAAGGCGGCGACGTCGTTCTCGTCTTCGACCAGGTAGATGCTGCCGCCGTTGCTGGCGTCGTACTGGCCCATGGTGCCTTCGACTTCCGGGTGCCCGGCGTGGCCGATAAGAATGCACTCGCGGCCATCACGGCTGTACTTGGCCACCTCGATATGCACCTTGGTGACCAGCGGGCAGGTGGCGTCGAACACTTTCAGGCCACGGCCTGCAGCTTCCTGGCGCACCGCCTGCGACACACCATGGGCGCTGAAGATGACGATAACGTCGTCCGGCACCTGGTCCAGCTCTTCAACGAAGATTGCCCCGCGGTTACGCAGGTCTTCGACCACGAACTTGTTGTGCACCACTTCGTGACGCACGTAGATCGGCGGGCCGAACACTTCGAGGGCACGGTTGACGATCTCGATCGCACGGTCCACCCCCGCGCAGAAGCCGCGCGGGTTGGCGAGTTTGATTTGCATGCTCGGCTCCAGGCTCACACGGCCTTCACGTCGAGGATCTGCACCTCGAAGCTCAGCGCCTTGCCCGCCAGCGGATGGTTGAAGTCGATGGTGACTTGATTGTCATCGAATGCTTTGACCACACCCGGCAGCTCGGTGTTGGCGGCATCGTTGAAAATCACCAGCAGCCCTTCGGACAGCTCCATGCCTTCGAACTGCGAGCGCGGCATCACCTGCACGTTTTGCGGGTTGTGCTGGCCGAATGCGTTCTCCGGGGCGATATCGAGGGTGCGCTTGTCACCGGCCTTGAAGCCGAACAGGGCGCTTTCGAAGCCCGGCAACAGGTTGCCATCGCCAACCTTGAACACGGCCGGGGCCTTGTCGAAGGTGCTGTCGACGGTGTCGCCGTTTTCGAGGTGCAGCGCGAAGTGCAGCGTGACTTCGGTGTTCTGGCCAATACGGGTCTCAGTCATGGACAGGCTCCTCGGCCTTCTTGCTCTTGAACATATCCAGCGCCAGCATGACCGCACCCACGGTGATGGCGCTGTCGGCCACATTGAAGGCCGGGAAATAGTGACGGTTCTGCCAGTGCACCAGGATGAAATCGACCACATGGCCCAGCACGACGCGGTCGTACAGGTTGCCCAGCGCGCCGCCCAATACCAGCGCCAGCGCGACGGCAAGCCAGGTCTCGTTGCGCCCCAGGCGCTTGAGCCAGACCACCAGCACGGCGCTGACCACCAAGGCGATCACCGCAAACAGCCAACGCTGCCAGCCGGAGCTGCCCGCCAGGAAGCTGAACGCAGCACCGGTGTTGTAGGCCAAGGTCCAGCTGAAGTAGTCGGGGATGACCACAATCTGCTGGTACATGGTCAGGGCGTTGTCGAAATAGACCTTGGTGGCCTGGTCGATGACCAGCACCACAAGGCTCAGCCAAAGCCAGGCAAGGCGCCCGAGGCGCCCCGCAGCTGCGTTAGGCATAGTGGCGCACCTCACCGGAGCCGCTGATGTTGTCGGCGCAACGGGCGCAGATTTCCGGGTGCTCCGGGTTGCTGCCTACGTCGGCGCGGAAGTGCCAGCAACGGCCGCACTTGGCGTGGCCAGACTTGACGATCTTCAGCTTGAGGCCTTCGACTTCGGTTGTCACGGCATCGGCCGGCGCCTGGACGAACGGCACCACACTGGCTGCCGAGGTGATCAGCACAAAGCGCAGCTCATCGCCCAGCTTGTTCAGGTCGGCGGTCAGGCCTTCTTCGGCAAACAGGGTGACTTCGGCCTGCAGGTTGCCGCCGATGACCTTGGCGGTACGCTGGTTTTCCAGCTCCTTGTTGACCGCTGCCTTGACCGCCATGACGCGGTCCCAGTAGGCGCGATCCAGCTCGGCGTCAGCCGGCAGCTCGGTAAGGCCCTGGTACCAGCCATTGAGCATGACCGACTCGTTGCGCTCGCCCGGCAGGTACTGCCAGATTTCGTCGGCGGTGAACGCCAGGATTGGCGCGATCCAGCGCACCAGCGCCTCGCTGATGTGGTACAGCGCGGTCTGGCACGAACGACGGGCGACACTGTTGGCGCCGGTGGTGTACTGGCGGTCCTTGATGATGTCGAGGTAGAAGCCGCCGAGCTCCTGCACGCAGAAGTTGTGGATCTTCGAGTAGACGTTCCAGAAGCGGTATTCGCTGTAGTGCTCTTCGAGCTCGCGCTGCAGTTGCAGGGCGCGGTCGACGGCCCAACGGTCCAGTGCCAGCATGTCTTCGGCAGGCAGCAGATCGCGTGCCGGGTCGAAGCCGGACAGGTTGGAAAGCAGGAAGCGCGCGGTGTTGCGGATACGCCGGTAGGCGTCGGCACTACGCTGCAGGATCTGCTCGGAAACCGCCATCTCCCCGGAATAGTCCGTGGCCGAAACCCACAGGCGCAGAATATCGGCGCCCAAGGTGTTGTTGACCTTCTCGGGCTCGATGGTATTGCCCAGCGACTTGGACATCTTGCGCCCGCTCTCATCCACGGTGAAGCCGTGGGTCAGCAGTTCGCGGTACGGCGCGTGGCCGTCGATGGCGCAACCGGTCAGCAACGAGGAGTGGAACCAGCCGCGGTGCTGGTCGGAACCCTCAAGGTACAGGTCGGCACGCGGGCCATCGGCATGGCCGATGTTGTGCGAGCCACGCAGCACGTGCCAGTGGGTGGTACCGGAGTCGAACCACACGTCCAGCGTGTCGCTGATCTTGTCGTAGTCAGCGGCTTCTGCGCCCAGCAGTTCGGCAGCGTCAAGCTTGAACCAGGCTTCGATGCCCTCTTGCTCGACACGCTTGGCCACCTCGTCCATCAGTTCGACGGTACGTGGGTGCAGTTCGCCGGTCTGCTTGTGCAGGAAGAACGGGATCGGCACACCCCAGTTACGCTGACGCGAGATGCACCAGTCCGGGCGGTTGGCGATCATCGAGTGCAGGCGCGCCTGGCCCCAGGCTGGCACGAACTTGGTTTCTTCGATGGCCTTGAGCGCGCGCTCGCGCAGCGGCTGGCCATCTACTGGCTGCTTGTCCATGCCGACGAACCACTGCGCCGTGGCGCGGTAGATCAGCGGCGACTTGTGGCGCCAGCAGTGCATGTAGCTGTGGGCGATGGTTTCGCTGTGCATCAGCGCACCGACTTCGCTCAGTTTTTCGACGATGGCCGGGTTGGCCTTCCAGATGAACTGGCCGCCGAAGAAAGGCAGCGAATCGACATACACGCCGTTGCTTTGCACCGGGGTGAGGATGTCGTCGTTGACCATGCCGTATTTCTTGCAACTGACGAAGTCGTCCTCGCCGTAGGCAGGCGCAGAGTGAACCACGCCAGTCCCTGCGCCCAGTTCGACGTAGTCAGCCAGGTACAGCGGCGACAGGCGGTCGTAGAACGGGTGGCGGAAGTTGATCAGCTCAAGGGCTTTACCCTGCGCGGTGGCGATGACCGAGCCTTCGAGTTCGTAGCGCTTGAGGCACGACTCGACCAGTTCTTCAGCCAGCACCAGCAGACGCTCGCCGGTATCGACCAGGGCGTAGGTGAACTCTGGGTTGACGTTCAGCGCCTGGTTGGCCGGGATGGTCCACGGGGTGGTGGTCCAGATCACGATGGCGGCGGGCTTGGGCAGCGCGCCAAGGCCAAAGGCGGCGGCGAGCTTGGCGTCATCGGCAACCGGGAAGGCAACGTCGATGGTCTGGGATTTCTTTTCGGCGTATTCGACTTCGGCTTCGGCCAGGGCCGAACCGCAATCGAAGCACCAGTTCACAGGCTTCAGGCCCTTGAACACGAAGCCTTGCTTGACCATTTCTGCCAGGGCGCGGATTTCACCGGCCTCGTTGGCAAAGCTCATGGTTTTGTAAGGGTTGTCCCACTCGCCCAGGACACCGAGGCGGATGAACTCGGTTTTCTGGCCTTCGATCTGCTCGGCCGCGTACTCGCGGCACAGCTCGCGGGTGCGGTCGGCAGTCAGGTGCTTGCCATGGGTGACTTCGACCTTGTGCTCGATCGGCAGGCCGTGGCAGTCCCAGCCGGGCACGTACGGCGCGTCGAAGCCCGCGAGGGTCTTGGAGCGCAGGATCATGTCCTTGAGGATTTTGTTCAGCGCATGACCGATGTGAATCTTGCCATTGGCATAGGGCGGGCCGTCGTGCAGGACGAACTTCGGACGGTCCTTGCCAATTTCGCGCAGCTTCTGGTACAGGCCAATGCTGTCCCAGCGCTGCAGGATCTGCGGTTCGCGCTGAGGCAGGCCGGCCTTCATTGGGAAGGCGGTGTCCGGAAGGTTTAGCGTGGCTTTGTAGTCGGTCATTTCAGGCTCTTCGTTAGCGGTTGAGCGTGCCAGTGGGCACGTGCGGCGGCGATATCCGCGTCGATCGCCGACTTCAGCGCCTCCAGGGAGGCGAAACGCTGCTCTTCACGCAGCTTGTGGTGGAACTCCACCGTCAGACGCCGGCCGTAGAGGTCACCGGCGAAGTCCAGAAGATGAATCTCCAGGTGAGGACGCCCATCACCGGCGACGGTGGGGCGTACTCCAATATTGCCGACACCCGGCCACTGCACGCCGTCGATCTCGATGCTGGCCAGGTAAACCCCGGACAGTGGCACGCGGCGGCGCTTGAGCTGGATGTTGGCGGTAGGTGTGCCGAGCTGGCGAGCCAGCTTCTGGCCGTGCAGGACGCGCCCGGTGATGCGGTAAGGGCGGCCAAGCAAGTGTTCGGCGAGTTCGAAGTTGCCTTCGCCCAGCGCCTTGCGTACTTCGGTGCTGCTGACCCGCATGCCGTCCTGAATGACGGTGTTGGCCGCCTCGACGGTGAAGCCGTACTGCTTGCCGGCTTCGACCAGGTAGGCGAAGTCGCCTGCGCGGTCGCAGCCGAAGCGGAAGTCATCGCCCACTTCGAGGTGGCGCACGCCCAGGCCATCGACCATCACGGCCTTGACGAACTGTTCGGCGCCAAGCTCGCGCAGGCGCTCGTTGAACGACAGGCACAGCACCCGGTCAACGCCCTCGCCGGCCAGCAGCTCGACTTTGTCGCGCAGGCGGGCCAGGCGGGCCGGTGCGGTCTCGGGGGCGAAGTATTCGCGCGGCTGTGGCTCGAACACCACGACACAGGTCGGCAGCCCGAGCTCCTGGCCACGTTCGCGCAGGCGCGCGAGTATGGCCTGGTGGCCACGGTGGACCCCGTCGAAGTTGCCAATGGTGGCGACACAGCCCCGGTGCTCGGGGCGCAGGTTGTGAAGACCTCGAACCAGCTGCATAACGCGCTTCTTGCTCATAAAGTGGCCGATTATAACCACACCCGGGCGCTGACGACAGGCAACAGCGCCACTGGTGGGCGTGGAAGATGAAAAACCGACGCCTGACCGCCGTGATGCTTCAATGCAAGGCGTTGCGGGCAAAATGCCGTGGACGGAAACCGCACAGGTACAGGCAACCGAAATAGGTGACCACGCCAGCGCCGATCAGCCCGCCCAGGCGCAGCAAGCGTTCGAACATGCTGCCCTGCGCCCAGGCTGGTAAATAATGCATGCCCAGCAGCAGCACCGCCGACATCAACGCCACTGCCAGTACCAGCTTGAGCAGAAACACCAGCCAACCCGGCTGCGGTGTAAACAGTTGCTGGCTACGCAGCTTCCAGTACAGCAAACCGGCGTTCAGGCACGCGCCCAGGCTGATCGCCAGGGCCAGGCCGGCGTGAGCCAGCGGGCCGACCAGGGCCAGGTTGAGCAGTTGCGTGCAGACCAGCGTGAACACGGCGATCTTCACCGGCGTGCGGATATTCTGCTGTGCATAGAAGCCTGGGGCCAGCACCTTGACCATGATGATGGCCAGCAGGCCCACCGAATAGGCGACCAAGGCACGTTGCGTCATGGCGGCGTCCAGGGCTGTGAACTTGCCGTACTGGAACAGCGCCACGGTCAGCGGCTCGGCCAGAATCGCCATGGCCAAGGTGCACGGCAGCACCAGCAGGAAACACAGCCGCAGGCCCCAGTCGAGGATGCGCGAATACTCGTCGCGGTCCTTGTTGGCGTAGGTCTTGGCCAGGGTCGGCAGCAGGATGGTGCCCAGTGCTACCCCGAGCACGCCGGACGGCAGCTCCATGAGGCGGTCGGCGTAGTACATCCAGGACACCGAGCCTGCCACCAGAAACGAGGCGAAGATGGTATTGATGATCAGGGAAATCTGGCTCACCGATACGCCGAGGATGGCCGGCAGCATTTGTTTAAGCACGCGCCATACGCCGGTGTCGCGCAGGTTCAGGCGCGGCAGTACCAGCATGCCGATCTTCTTCAGCGCAGGCAGTTGATACAGCAGTTGTGCCAGGCCACCGGCCAGCACGCCCCAGCCAAGCGCCATGATCGGCGGGTCGAAGTACGGGGTCAGCAGCACGGCAAAGGCGATCATTGCCACGTTGAGCAAGGTCGGCGTGAAGGCCGGCACCGAGAAGCGGTTCCAGGTATTGAGGATGGCGCCGGCCAGCGAGGACAGCGAGATGAGCAATATATAGGGGAAGGTGACGCGCAGCAGCGAGGTGGTCAGCTGGTACTTCTCGGCGTCGTCGACAAAACCTGGCGCGGTCGCCCACACCACCCACGGCGCAGCAAGAATGCCGATGACCGTGACCACGGCCAGCACCAGCGTCAGCAGGCCGCTGATATAGGCAACGAACGTGCGCGTGGCCTCTTCGCCTTGCTGGGTCTTGTATTCAGCCAGAATCGGCACGAAAGCCTGGGAAAACGCCCCTTCGGCAAAAATACGCCGCAGCAGGTTGGGCAGTTTGAAGGCGATGAAGAAGGCGTCGGTGGCTACGCCTGCGCCGAAGATGCGGGCCAGGATGGTGTCGCGGACAAAGCCGAGCACCCGCGAAATCATGGTGATGGAGCTGACTGCGGCAAGGGATTTGAGCAGGTTCATCGAAAAATTTCACGCCAGGGGCAGAGGGCGCTGCCAGTCGGCGCCCGAATGTGCGATACTCCCGCGCCTTCGCAGGGGAGCCAAAAATTCCCGAGTTTACAGGTCACGTCGCAGAAAGGAATCTTTCAGCTATTTGACCCACCACTCGGCGGAACCTTGCAGGTGGCCTTGACATCGGTTCGACTCATCGGCATGATTCGCGGCCTATTTTGTTTGCTATTTACCTAAAGTCTTTCGAGGAGCTCGACGGTGGCCAACACACCTTCCGCCAAGAAACGTGCAAAACAGGCTGAGAAGCGTCGCAGCCACAACGCCAGCCTGCGTTCCATGGTTCGCACCTACATCAAGAATGTAGTTAAAGCCATTGACGCCAAAGACGCCGAAAAAGCGCAAGCCGCTTACGTTCTGGCTGTACCTGTAATCGACCGTATGGCCGACAAAGGTATCATCCACAAGAACAAAGCTGCTCGCCACAAAGGCCGTCTGAATGGCCACATCAAGGCACTGAAAGAAGTTGCAGCTGCCTAAGCGACGTTACAGTCGAAAAAACCGACCCTAGGGTCGGTTTTTTTATGCCTGCGATTTGGCAGGTTTTGATGCTTCGTGCGTGGGTTATGGGGGCGAGCCCGGCACTGCCGGGCCCGCCCTCTTTACTTGCCGATCTGGATCTTTGGCGCCCACTGCAGCCAGGCCTCTTCAGGCTTGTCGAACAAGGCGAAGGTCTGCTGCGGCCGCGCCGGGTTGCCCATCTGCTCGCCATCGGGCGTTGCGAAGGCTACCCCACCATCGATCAAGGTCTCCAGCGACTCGGTACGCACCGTGGCACCTTTGAACAGCCCCCAGTCGAAGCCAAGGCCGCTACTGTTCCAGAAACGGCTGCCACCGCGTACCAGGCTTGCGTAGCGCGGCTCGATGAGGATGTGGATCAATACCCGATCGCCATTCTGCCCAAGCTCGAAACCGGTTACCTTGCCAACCGCCACTTCGCGGTAGGTAACCGGCACCCCCGGCTTGATCGAGCCGCGTCGCGGGGCGCTGAGGGTCAGCGGCAAGCCAACCTCCTCGCCCTTGACCTGCGGCGCATCGGCCAGCGCGATGAAGTCACGTTGCGGGCCTCGGTCTTTAAGCGACGGCATCACTTCCAGGTATTGCCCGCCCACCAAGGTGTCGAGGTTTTCGGTACGTACCAGGCCGAACGCTGGCTTGACCACCCAGAACTGCGTGCCGACACGCGCGATGCGCTCGGCAGCCTGGGTGATACGCGCGCGCAGCAACACAGCCTGCAGGTCGGCAGTAAGGTCGACACTTTCGACGCTGCCCACATCCAGGCCACGGAAGCGGATCGGCGTACCCGGCTTCAGGCCATCAGCGCGCTCGACACGAATGGTCACCAATGTGCCTGCACGGTTCGCGGCTTCCTGGCTCTCGTGCAGACGGAAGCGCGGAATACGTTTTTTCAGCGGCACACCGGGCCGTGGTGTATCGAAGGCAATACCGCCAGACATCAGGGTCTGCAGCGACTCACTCTTGACCTGGATGCCCGACAGGCCGCCAGTCAGGGTAATGCCGCTGGCGTTCCAGAACCGCGTCGAACCGTTGACCAGGTTGGCGTACTCCTTCTCGATGTGCACACCAATAAGGATGCGTTTGCTGTCGCGGGCAAACTGGTAGCTCTGCACGTTACCCACACGCACCTGGCGGTACATGACGGGGCTGCCCACTTCGAGCGAACCCAGCGTGTCGGCGAACAGCACCATGTGCAGGCCCGGCGCCTTCAGGTCGAGCGGCGGCGCCTTGGAGCGCGCTTCGAACTCGCGTAGCGGCTTGGCATCGTGATCACCCGGGCGGATAGCGATGTAGTTACCTTTAACCAAGGCTTCGAGGCCGGTGATACCTGCCAGCGAAATGGACGGCTTGACCACCCAGAACTGCGTGCCTTCTACCAGATAGTCTTCAGCCAGCGGGTCGAGGGTCAGCTCGGCGATTGCACTGGACAGGTCGCCTTCGACTTTCAGGTCTTTGAGCGAGCCCACCTGGATGCCTTTATAGAGCACTGGGGTGCGGCCCTTCTGCAGGCCTTCGAAGTCGTTGAACTTGACCTTGATGCGGATACCGGCCTGGGCAGCATCGAAGTCTTCGTACAAGCGGAACGGCAGGCTTGGGTCGGTCGGCGGGCTGTCCTTGCGATTCTCGGGGGTAGCGAAGGCAATACCACCGGCAACGATGCTCGACAGCGATTCGGTGCGCACTTTTACCCCGGACAGGTCAGCATCGATGCTGACGCCGCTGGCATTCCAGAATCGCGTATGTTTGCGCACCAGGCTGGCATAGGCCGGGGCAATGAATACCTTGATCTCCACCGTGCTCTGGTCTTCGGAAAGCTTGTAGCTCTTCACCCGGCCGACCTGGATCTGCTTGTAGAACACCGGGCTGTCCCGGTTCAGCGAGCCCAGGCGTTCGGCCTTGAGGATCAGATGCAGGCCTGGCTCGTTGTCAGACAAGGGCGGCGCCTGCTTGAGCGCGGTGAAGCGCTTGGTCGGCTCGCCCTCGCCTGGGTCCACAGCAATGTAGTTGCCGGACACCAGTGTCTCCAGGCCGGTGATACCAGCCAGGCTGACACTTGGCTTGACCAGCCAGAAGCGCGTGCCGGTGCGCAGGTGCGCTTCGGCGTCCTTGTTGATCTCGATGGTGGCAATGACGCCGCGGTTACTGCCTTTGTTGTCCAGCACAAGGCCAGTCACCTTGCCCACCGACATGCCCTTGAAAATGACTTCGGTCTTGTTGGCAACGATGCCTTCACCGGTCTCGAAGCGCACCTGAATCTCGATACCGGCATCACGGTAGGCTTGCCAGGCCAGCCAGCCGCCGATCATCAGCGCAATCAGCGGCAGAATCCAGATGGCCGACCAGTTGGAAGCAGGGCGGGTTTTAGCCGTAGGCAAGTCACTCATGGTCGTCATCCGACTCCGTGTTATCCCAGATCAGTCGGGGATCAAAAGTTAAAGCTGCGAGCATGGTCAGGATCACCACCGAGGCAAAGGCAATAGCGCCCAAATTGGCTTCGACACTGGCGATGCGGCCGAAATTCACCACCGCCACCAGGATGGCGATCACGAAAATATCCAGCATCGACCAGCGCCCGATGAATTCGATAAAGCGGTACATGAGCATGCGTTGGCGCGCCGAGAGTGGTTGGTGGCGCTGCACCGAGTACAGCAGCAGCCCTATGCCGACCAGCTTGAAGGTGGGCACCAGAATACTGGCAATGAACACCACCGCGGCAATCGGCAACATGCCGTGCTTCATCAGGGTGACCACACCGGACATGATGGTGTCCGGGCTGCCCTGCCCCAAGGTGCTGACGGTCATGATCGGCAGCAGGTTGGCGGGTATGTACAGCACCATTGCAGTGAGCAGCAGTGCCCAGGTGCGCACGATGCTGTTGGGCCGCCGCTCATGGACAGTCGCCCCGCAACGGGTGCAGGTTTGCGATTCAGTGTCTGCTTCACGCCGATTGAGTTCGTGGCACTCGGCACATACCAGAATGCCTGCATCAATCGCCCGCATGGATGTCCTCCCCCGACAACGCCTGCCAGATCTGGTGGGGCGCCATCACTACTTCCAGCCAGACCTGTACCAGCAACAGGCTGATGAAACAGAACAGGCCCAGGCCGATGCTCAACTGCGCCATATCGGCGAGTTTGACGATGGCCACCAGTACACCCATGAAATAGACCTCGAGCATGCCCCACTCACGCAGGTGGTGGTAGATACGATAGATGAGCAATCCATAACTGCGGCCTATATCCAGGCGAATGCTCAGCAGCACTGCCAACTGGCAGAGCAGCTTGAGCAGCGGGATTGCCATGCTGCAGAGGAACACCACTACGGCGATGCCGCGCATTTCGGAGTTGTACAGGCCAAGCACACCACTCCAGACCGTGTCGTCGGAGGTCTGGCCCAGCAGGTGCAGTTGCATGATGGGCAGGAAGTTGGCCGGTATATAAAGCAGCAGCGCCGCCAGCACCAGGGCGAGGCTGCGGCTGACAAGGTTGTGCCGGTGCGCGTAGAGCTCGTAGCCACAGCGCGGGCACAGGGCCTTCTCGTCATTGCGCAAGGTCGCTTTGCGCATCAGCAGGTCGCATTCGTGGCAAGCGACGAGCTCGCTCAGCGGCAACTGTGCCAGTGCTTCAGGGTCGGCTGGGTTGGGCATAGGAAGATTCTGAAAGATGCGTGGGCTCTATTCTAGTGTTCCGACTCGAAATAGGGGAGACGGGTTCACCCTTCTTGAGCACGCCGCAGCCTCCAATGGCTCAAACGCCAGAAAGACAAAACCCCTACCTGCATGCGCAGATAGGGGTTTTGCGAAATGAATCTTGACGATGACCTACTCTC
>NZ_JABWRG010000047.1:0-35073 GCF_014268825.1 Pseudomonas sp. SWRI51
GCTTCGCAGCCCTTTCGCGACACAAGGCCGCTCCTACACAATCAAAAGCGACTTGCCCGAAACCATAGAATCTCCCAAAGGAATTGAGTCAAGTGCCAATATCGCAGCTGACCCGGTCCCCTGTGGGAGCTGGCGCCAGCCTGCGATGAGGGCGGAACAGGCCTGCACAGTTATCTGCCTATTGCGCGGTGCCGAACAAGCCGGTCCAGTAGATCCCGGCATCGCTTTTCGGGTCCACGGCGTAGGCGGCACCCAGTTCGCGGTAGTCGGGGTTCATCAACGTGGCGCAGTGCCCAGGGCTGGCCAGCCAACCATCGACCACCTTGCGCGCGCTGTCGCGGCCCGCTGCGATGTTTTCGCCGATCTGCCGGTACTGGTAGCCGGCAAGCTCGGCGCGGTCGCCTGGGGTGCGGCCGTCGCGGTCCAGATGGTCGAAGAAGTTCTGGTTGGCCATGTTGCGGGTGTGGTTGGCGGCAACACCGGCCAGCGTGGTGTTCCAGGCAAGCGCCGGGGCGGCCGGGAAGGGTTGCCCACCGCACTGGCGCGGTACGTTACGTGCGGCGTTCACCTCTTGCAGCAGCTTCTGGCCTTCGGCCTGCCAGTCGCCCAGGCGCCCACTGAGCAGCGGCCGGGCGAGCACGATACGCCAGTCGCGGCCCTCTTGGCTGACGCCGATATCGACAAACTGCGGGTCGAGCACCACCTGGCAAAAACTCTCTTCGATGGCTTTCATGGCGGACTTGGCATCACGCGGCCCGGACAGGCTGATGGCCTGGACGTTGACCATGGGGTAGGCCGCCCGGCTCATCGCTTGTTGCAGGTCGCGGGTGCCCTCTGGCGACAGCGCCAGGCGGTTATCGCTGTTCAGCGGAGGCAGCTCCAGCGACGCTTCGCCCGCACAGCCCTGTGCCTGGCTGCGGTAGCTGTTGATCGTATCGATCAGTTGCGTCTCTTCGCCGGTCATGGCCTGGGCAGCGGCCGAGGCGAGCAGGCCCAGCGACACACCTAAGAGGCAGGCAACGGATGGGACGCGCATGTGAATCTCCCTGTAACTGGCAGCGTCGGGTTGTGCGCTGCCCATCCTACACAAGCACCGAGCGTTTGGCCCGGCGTTGTGCAGTCCCCATGAAGAACCGTCGTACGGAAGGTTCACGGCAAAAGAGGGGGTAGACCAGGGTGGATCGAAAAAGTGCGATGGACCGTGATCAATTGGCCCCATCGTTTGAACATTCCACCAGGTCGGGCGGTGTTGCGCACCGCTGTCTCAAACAGTCGACCGTTGGGGCTGCAGGCTGTTCCGTTGCGCTTGCGCGGGGTTGGCACTAAAGCCGGCAAGACATCAACGTGCCAAGGCCGGGTTGGGCTTGTAGAACAGAAAGTGCGTGGTCTGCGCCGTGCGCCGGTAGGCCTTGATCCAATCGGGCTTTACGCTGCGGTCATGGAAGTACAGCGCGCCGCCGGTAGGGTCCTTGAGCTGCTGGTTCAGCGCCTTGCGCGCGATCTCCTTGGCTACCGTGTAGCGGTCGGTCTCTTCGACCTGGTCTGGGCGGCCATCGCACCACCAGGAAAACTGGCAGCTCTTGCTCTCGACACCCTGCTTGACCACACCGCAGATGCTGTTCGGGAACCCCTCATGCCCTAGCCGGTTGAGCACCACACTGGCTACCGCACTCATATCGCGCTCATCGGCACCTTTGGCCTCCCAATAGATGGTCCGCGCCAGGCAGGTAATGCTGTCGTCCATCGGCGCCTGCCCAACCGGGTCAACTGCCTGAACCTCTGTCGGCGTCAGGGTTTCCTGTTTTTTTGGCGGCGGTGCGTCCTGCACCACTTTCTCCTCCAGCACCTGTGCCTTGTCTTCGGCAACGGCGGCCTTTTGGCTGTCAGCCGCCGCGATAGAGCCTGCAAACAGGGCCAGGGCAACGCCAGACAGTAGCAGAGAGAGACGCATGATCAGGTATCCGCAAGGTTGGGTGCGTGTGAGTTTAGCCGCCTCGCTTCAATTGAGCGTCAACGTCAGCATTAAAGGCAACGTCGCCGCCGCCAGCACCGTTTGCATCGCGATGATGGTTGCCATCAATGGTGCATTCCCGCCCATCTGCCGCGCCATGACATAGGACGACGAGGCGGTCGGCAGCGCCTGGTACAGCACCGCCACCACTGCGGCCTGGCCGCTGAGCCCAAGCATACGGCACAAGCCCCAGGTGGCCAGGGGCATCACCAGAAACTTGAACAGCGAAGCGGCCAGCATGGGCTTGACCTGTTGCCCAAACCGCGCGCCGCCCAGCGCTGCACCGACACACAGCAGACCCATGGGCAGTGCCGCCTTGCCCAGCGCACCGACCGTGGGCTCCAGCCCTGCCGGCAGGCCTAAGCCTGTGACCCGCAACAACATGCCCAGGCCGCAGCCGATGATCAGCGGGTTGGCGAAGATCGCCCGCACAATTGTGCCTGGCGAGCTATGGCGGGCGCTGAAGCGGGCGAACACCAGTACGCACAGCAGGTTCACCAGCGGCACGATGGCCGCGTTGGCCACCGCCGCCAGGGCGATCCCGGCGCTGCCGTAGAGGCCAAAGGCAAGGGTGGCGCCGATGTAGTTGTTGAAGCGAATGCCGCCTTGGAACACTGAGGTAAAGTCGGCGCCGTCGTGGTTGGCAGCGCCCTGGTACAGCACCAGCAGCACTGCGCCGAGCAGCGTCGAGAGCACCAGCACGCCGACCATGCCGAATATCGGTACACCTTCAAGGTTGGCGGTGGCCATGCCGTGCACGAACAGCGATGGCAGCAGCACGTAGTAGCTCAGCCGCTCGGCGCCTGGCCAGAAGGTCTCGGCCAGAAAACCGCGCAGCCGCAGCCAGGTGCCTAAGGCGATAAGGAGAATGATCGGGACGAGGGTGGTTAGCAGCAGGTCAAGCATGGGCGACGGTCCGTGGTCGGGTACCGGCACAGGGTAGCGTAGGGGAATGAGCAGAAAAAACGCTGTTTTCTGCATTTACCGTTGAGAAAAAATCAACCCTCGCAGAGTCGTTCACAAGCGGCCAGGTCGCGCCTACGCCCCGAGCGCGGTTCTCAGCACCGCGCTCAAATGCCGGCGCTGGCTCTTTTCGTGCTCCAGCAATACCACCCGGCGGGTCAGCTGCGGTTCGCCGAAGGGCAGGATGGTCGCCGCCGGAAGCCGCTGCAGGTCATCATCACTGACCGGGATCACCGCCACGCCCAGGCCCATCGCGGCCATGTGTGCCAGCGCCTCCTGGCTGTCCAGCTCCATCTGCTCGCTGACCTGCAAGCGCTGACGGCGCAGCTCCTGCTCGATCTGCCGGCCGGCCCAGGCGCGCTTGTCAAAACGCAGGAACGGCAGGTTGGCCAGTAGCTCCGGCAGGCTTTGGCCGGCATGCTCGGAGCTGGCGATGGCCCAGAATCGATCCTCGAACAAGGCGGTGTACTGCAAGCTCTGCGGGTAGGGGCTTACCGGTTCGGTGGTAATCGCCGCGTCCAGCTCGCCGTCTTCGACGCGCCTGGCAAGCTCGGCAGACATACCCGACACCACGCTTACGTGCAGCAGCGGATGGTGCGCCTTGATCCATACCAGCGCCTTGGGCAGGCGCCGCGCCAGGACGGTGTGAATCGCGCCGATACGCAGCCGCCCGCGCAGGCTCGGGCCGCTGGCAAGGGTGTCGGCCAGCTCGTCGTAGGCGGCCAGGATGCTCTCGGCGCGAGCCACTGCCAGTTGCCCGGCTTCGGTCAGCACCACTTGGCGCCGGCTACGGTCGAACAGCGCGACCTGCAGTTCGTCCTCCAGCGCCTTGATGTGCAGGCTGACCGCTGAGGGCGTGAGGCTGAGCAAGTCGGCGGCACGGGCGAAGGTGCCGTGGCGGGCAATGGTGACCAGGGTGCGCAAGGCTTTGAGGGACACGGGCAGCGGCTCCGCAATGAGCTGTTCGCAACATTGTCCGGGGCCTCTGCCGGGCTGGCAAGCAGAGGGGCAGGGAAGTGCTGCCCCGCCTGAGCGGCGCAGCACGCGCCGGGCGTTGGATCAGACGCGGAATTGATCCATCAGCCCCTGCTGCTGGTTGGCCAGGCTGTTGAGCGACTGGCTGACCCGCGCCGACTCGTTGGCCTGGCCAGACAGCGACTCGGTGACATCGCGGATGGTGGCGACGTTGTGGTTGATCTCCTCGGCCACCGCGCTTTGCTCCTCGGCAGCGCTGGCAATCTGCAGGTTCATGTCGGTGATCACCGTCACGGCCTGGCCGATGCGCTGCAAGGCGGTGACCGCCTGGCCAACCTGCTCGACGCCGCCCTGGGCCTGGCGGTGGCTGCTGTCCATGGCACCTACCACTTCCTGGGTGCCCGCTTGCAGGGCTTCGATGACCTGGCGGGTTTCCTCCACCGACTCCTGGGTGCGACGGGCCAGGTTGCGGACTTCGTCGGCGACCACGGCAAAGCCGCGCCCGGCTTCACCGGCGCGGGCGGCTTCGATGGCTGCGTTGAGGGCCAGCAGGTTGGTCTGTTCGGCAATCGAGCGGATCACCTCAAGCACTGAACCGATCTTCTCGCTGTTGAGTGCCAGCCCTTCGACCTGGCCCATGGCGTTGCTCATGTCGGCAGCCAGGGCGCCAATGCGCGTGGTGGTGTGGTCGATGACCGCCAGGCCCTCGCGGGTGGCCAGGTCGGCTTCGCGCGCGGCCTGGGCTGCCTGGGCGGCGCTGCGCGCGACATCCTGGGCGGTGGCGCTCATTTCGTGGGAGGCAGTGGCCACCTGGTCGACCTGGCGGTACTGCTGCTCCATGCCGGCGCTGGTTTCAGCGGCAATGGCGGCGGACTGGTCGGCGGTACTGCGCGCCGCCTGCACCGAACGTTTCACGTCGGCGATGATCGGCTGCAGCTTGTCGAGGAAACGGTTGAACCAGCCAGCCAGCTCGCCCAGTTCGTCGTGTTTGTCGTATTGCAGGCGGCGGGTCAGGTCGCCTTCGCCGCTGGCGATGTCCTTGAGCATGGCGGCAACGCCGAGAATCGGCCGGGTTACCGTGCGCGCCATCAGCCACACCAGTAACAGGCCGAGAATCGCCGCGCCAAGGCCCAGCCCCAGTTCCAGCAGGGTGCCGCTGGTATTGAGCGCATCCAGCTCCTGCTTGAGCGCGTCAGCGGGGCCCGTGAGCACGCTGTCCGGCACCTGCAGTAAAACGCCCCACGGTTTGGCGCCTGGGATCGGCTCAAAGGCCGCCAGCACTTTCAACTGTTGCTGATGGTGCAGCACCTGCAGCTTGCCGTCAGCCAGCTTGCGTACCAGTTCAGCGCCTTGGGCGCTGTCGACCTGGTCGAGACGCTGGGCCAGTTTGTCGGCGTCGGCGCTGTAGCCTGCCAGCAACCCGACTGGGCTGAGGATGCCGACGGTGGTGCGGCCTTGGTACAGGCTGCGGCTGGCCGATTCGCTCAGGGCTTGCAGGCTGTTGAGGTTGATGTCGATGGACAGCGTGGCGATTACCTTGCCGTCGCTCTTGAGCGGGAAGACGATGCTGGTCATCAGCACGCGCTGCCCGTCGATGTCATAGAAGTAGGGCTCTACCACGCATACCTGCCCGGTGCTGCGCGGGCATACCCACCACGTGTTGGCTGGCTGGCCGCTGGGGCCGACCTCGGTATTGGCCATGTCCAGTTCAGGCAAGGCCATCGAGGTCAGTTGGCCGGCACGCGGTTGTGACCAGTACAACGCGAAGCGGCCGGTTTCGTTGCTGCCAAGCGCCGCCTGCCCGGCGAACAGCGTGTCCTTGCCATCCAGCGCACCGGGCTCGAACACCAGCGACAGGCCGAGCAGGTCGGGGTTGGCCTGCAGGGCGGCGCGCACCTGCGCGGTCATGTCCTGGCGCAGATCGTAGGCGTCGAGAAAGCGCTTTTCTGCCTGCTCGCGCAGGAACAGCACTTGGCGGGCGAAGCCTGCACCGTACTGATAGGCGTCCATGAACTGGCGACGGATATTCAGTGCCTGCACCTCGCCCTGGGCTTCGATACGCGCCTGGGCCGATTCACCCAGCATCTTGGTGCTGCTGGCCTTGACCAGGTCGGAGCTGTGGTCCATGCGGTACAGCGACAGGCCGACCAGCAAGGTGACGATGCCGGCCAGGCACAACCCGGCCAGCAGGGTGATTTTCCATTGAATCGAGAGTTGTCGCAGCGCAGGCATGGGGGCAAATCCCTTCTGATAATTTTAATGCTGCCGATTGTATCGGCGATGCTCGGTTTTTCTTGATTGAACGTTCAATCAGTTCTCTGCGACTTTGGTCGCGTCCTACAACAAAGCGCGACGGATACGGCTTTGACTTCTGTTATTTCGTGCTTCAGAGTGTGCGCCCTTCATAACAAGATCCCCCTGTTCCGGCCGCTGCCTGTGTGCAGCCTGGCGCCGGACGCTTTTCTTTTGTCTGTCGAACGAGGTTTTCATGAATGCAGTGATAGCTGCGGTAGGGCTCATGCTGATCATGAGTTTGTCCCGCGTGCATGTGGTCATCGCGCTGATTGTCGGTGCCATGGCCGGCGGCCTGGTGGGCGGGCTGGGCATCGAGGGCACCCTGAAAGCCTTCAACGGTGGCCTGGGCGGTGGTGCGACGGTTGCGCTGTCCTACGCATTGCTGGGCGCTTTTGCCGTGGCGATCGCCAAGTCGGGGCTGGCCCACGCGCTGGCCGATTGGATGTTGGCCAAGGTCGACCGTCAGGGGGCGCAAAACGCGCGCATGGTGAAATGGCTGATCATCGGCCTGATGCTCCAAGTGGCGGTGGCGTCGCAGAACGTGCTGCCGATTCATATTGCGTTCATCCCGTTGCTGATCCCGCCGCTGCTGTACGTGATGACGCGCCTGCGTATCGACCGGCGGCTGATTGCCTGTGTGGTGACCTTCGGCCTGATCACCCCGTACATCTTCCTGCCGGTAGGTTTCGGTAATATTTTCCTCAACGAAATTCTGCTGGCCAACGTCAGCCGCGCAGGCGTCGATGTCAGTGGCGTCAATGTCACCCACGCGATGGCCATTCCGGCTGCAGGCATGCTGTTCGGCCTGCTGGTAGCGGTGTTCATCAGCTACCGCAAGCCCCGCGACTATGACTTGGAACGGGTCGAGCAGGTCGAGCAGGTGAGCATGCAGTACCAGCCACGCACCTTGCTGGTGGCAGCCCTGGGCATCGTCGTCGCCTTTGTGGTGCAGCTATGGCTGGGTTCGATGATCATTGGCGCGATGGTCGGCTTTCTGGTGTTCTCGCTGTCGGGCATCGTGCGCTGGAAAGACAGCGACGACGTGTTCACCGAAGGCATGAAGATGATGGCGATGATCGGCTTCATCATGATCGCCGCCTCAGGCTTTGCCGAGGTGCTCAAGGCGACGGGCGAAGTGAAGGGGCTGGTCGAGGCGTCGGCGCAGTGGATCGGCCACAGCAAGGGCGTGGGTGCGCTGCTGATGTTGCTGGTGGGCCTGCTGGTAACCATGGGGATCGGTTCGTCGTTCTCCACCGTGCCGATTCTGGCGGCGATCTTCGTGCCGCTGTGCGTGCAGCTTGGTTTTGACCCTATTGCCACGGTATGCATTGTCGGCACCGCCGGGGCATTGGGCGACGCGGGGTCGCCCGCTTCGGACTCAACCCTGGGCCCCACCTCGGGCCTGAATGTCGATGGGCAGCACCATCACATCTGGGACACCGTGGTGCCCACCTTCATCCACTACAACCTGCCACTGCTGGGCTTTGGTTGGTTGGCGGCGATGATGCTGTAACGCGCGCGGGTCAGCCGCGGTTGGGCGGCGGGACGATGCGATTGAGCACGGTGCTGCCGTCCTTGCTGCGGGTGAGGTACACCGGCAATACCTTGGGCAGCGTATCGACCAGCCGGGCAACTTCACGGGTGTTGTAGATGCCGCTGATGCGGATGCGCGCAGTGCTGTCATCCGCCAGCAACAGCGGTTTTTCGAGGTAGCGATTGATCACGGGCAGTGCCTGACGCAGGCTCAGGTTGTCCAGTACCAGCTTGCCACTGCGCCAGGCGAGGGCGTTGTCATAGTCGTCGCTTTGCGCCAGGTGCGGCTCGAAGTCGCCCATTTGGTAGGTGGCCTGCATGCCTGGGCCAAGGCGGTAGCCGCCGCTGTCACCGTCACTGCTGACCAGCACCGAGCCTTCAACCAGGGTCACCTTGACCTGGTCATCGTACTTCCACACGTTGAACTGCGTACCGGTCACCCGTGTCTGGCCGTTGCCGGCACGGACGATGAAGGGGTGGCTGCTGTCGTGCGTCACCTTGAAGAACGCCTCGCCCTTGATCAGCGTGACGCGGCGCTCGTCCTTGAAATTGAGGTAGCGCAGTTCGCTGTGCAGGTTCAAGTCGACGCGGCTGCCGTCGTTCAGTTGCACCTGCTGCAATTGATCGCCGGTCTGGAAATGCTGATAACTGCTCGGCAGCCAGTTCTGTTCCCAGCCAACCCAGCCGGCCAGCGGCAGGGCCATCAGTGCGATTGCTGCTGCTGAGGCCAGCGGCCGCCAGTTGCGCGTGCGGGCCTTGCGCCGAGGGCTGAGCGTGACGACATTGTGTTCGCGGGGCAGCAGGTCTGCGGTTTGCCAGATTTCCAGCATGGCCTGGTATTCAGCGGCGTGGCGCGGGTCGGCTGCCAACCACTGGCTGAACGCTGCCCGTTCTGCGGCCGAACAATCATCGGCATGCAGGCGCATGCACCAATGCGCCGCGGCATCGGTAATGGCATCGTCTTCGCTGAGGGGGTGGCGGTCCTGGTTCATTACGGCTCCCGGTTTTGCCGCATTCTACCCTCGGGCGGGGCATTCCGAGAACGGATTAATGGCGAATGACTATCAACTGACTGCATTTTCCTCGTGGATGCGCATGGGTCTTATTGGGACTTGCGCGTCAACGAATGAAGTGCACCTTGCCGGTGTCGTCATTGCCCATGTAAATGCCGTAGACCCCAGCCTGGCGCTCGAGGATATAGCGCTCGAGAATCTGCCGAATGGCCGGGTAATAGATGTCATCCCACGGAATCTCGTCAGGCTCGAAGAACTTGTAGGCCAGCGTCTCGGGCCCGTACTGGCCGGTCTCTTCGGTTACCACCGCGCGGAAGATGATGTAGACCTCGCTGATCTTCGCCACGCTGAAGATCGAGTAGGGGCAGACGATGTCGGCGCGTACGCCGCTTTCTTCCCACACCTCGCGCAGCGCCGCCTGCTCGGTGGTCTCGCCGGCTTCCATGAACCCGGCCGGTAGCGTCCAGGTGCCTGGGCGCGGCGGGATGGCGCGCTGGCACAACAGGTACTTGCCATCACGTTCGATGATGCACCCGGCGATGATCTTTGGGTTGATGTAATGGATGTAGCCGCAACCGGTGCAGTGCAGGCGCTCGTGGGTGTCACCGGTGGGCACGCCCCGGGTCAGTTCCCTGGTGCAGTGCGGGCAGTAGCGCGGGGCGGTGGGCATGGTCAGCGGCCTATGCGAGGGTCCTTGAGGGGCAGGGGAGCGACGATTTCGCGGACCTTGGCGTTGTCGTCCTGCTTCTGACGCAGGTATTCCAGTGCCACCTTGGCTGCAGCGCGCACGTGGTCGACCGAAGCCTGGTGCGCCGCCAGCGGGTCGCCGCCCTTGATCGCCTCGACCATTTTTTCCATTTCGCGGTTGCTCGCGCCGCGGCGGTTTTCCTGCGAGACCGAGGTCGCACGCAGGTAGCTGATGCGGGCCTGCAACTGGCGTAGTTGCTGGGCTGCAACCTGGTTGCCGGAGCCTTCCAGAAGCACGTCGTAGAAGCCTTGTACCGAATCGAGTACCTGCGCCAGTTCGCCTTCTTCGAGCGCTTCGCGGTTCACTTCAAGGGCGCGTTCCAGGGCACGGATGTCCTTGCTCTTGGCGTTGAGGGTGAACAGCTGGACGATCAGCCCTTCGAGTACGCAGCGCAGCTCGTAGATGTCGCGGGCGTCTTCGAGGGTGATGATGGCCACCCGCGGGCCCTTGGCGTCGGCGAACTCCACCAGGCCTTCGGACTCGAGGTGACGCAGGGCTTCGCGCACCGAGGTGCGGCTGACGCCGAGGCGGTCGCAGAGGTCGCGTTCGACCAGGCGGTCGCCGGGCAGCAAATGGAAGTTCATGATCGCGCTGCGCAGTTTGTCGAGCACGATTTCGCGGAGCGTGACGGGGTTGCGGTTGACCTTGAAGCTGTCGTCGAGTGGCTGGCGTTTCATCAGGTGCGCTCTTTATGAGGCTGTTGCGCCAACATCGCGAAGGGCCACGAACCGTGGCGCTCCATGCAGTGGTTCGAACAGCCCGGTGTTAACGGGTGGGCTCTGCATCGGCCTCGGCGAACGCTTCGCGGGCCAGGCGGAAACTGTCCACCGCCGCAGGTACGCCGCAATATATACCGACTTGGAGCAGGATCTCGCGAATCTGTTCACGGCTCAGCCCGTTACGCAATGCGCCGCGAATGTGCAGCTTGAGCTCGTGGGGCCGGTTGAGCGCGGAAATCATGGCCAAGTTTATCATGCTGCGCTCTTTGAGCGACAAGCCATCGCGGCCCCAGACATGGCCCCAGCAATACTCGGTAACCAGCTCCTGCAGCGGCTTGGTGAACTCGTCGGCGTTCTGGATCGAGCGGTTGACGTAGTCTTCGCCGAGCACCTGGGTGCGGATGGCGAGGCCTTTTTCGTACTTCTCGTTGCTCATGGGCCGGGTTCCTGCGTAGGTTGAATAAAAATGGGGGCCGCAACCGGGGGTGAGGGGTGTGCGCGACCCCCGAAAAATGTGGGGCTGCTGTGCAGCCCATCGCAGGCTGGCGCCAGCTCCCACAGGTAGTGCATACCTCAAAGGCAATGAAATGCCTGTGGGAGCTGGCGCCAGCCTGCGATGGGGCGCACAGCACCCCCGGCGGTAGTCAGCCCAAAGGTGGCAATGCGCCGAGCTTGCCGCGATGGTAGACCATCGGCGTCACCGGCTGCTCTGGCAACACCAGGTTCTTCACCGCGCCGACGATGATGGCGTGGTCACCGCCGTCGTATTCGCGCCACAGCTCGCATTCGATAATCGCCGTGGCCTTGGTCAGCAGCGGGTTGCCCAATTCGCTGAGCTGCCACTGGATCCCTTTGGCCTTGTCCTTGCCTTTACCGGCGAAGGCGTAGGCCTCGGCGGTCTGCTCGGCTGACAGCAAGTGGATGGCGAACTGCTTGCTGTCACGCAGGATCGGGTAGGTGTCGGAGGCATAGTTGGGGCAGAACAACACCAACGCCGGCTCGATCGACAGCGCACTGAAGGCGCTGGCGGTGATGCCGACGATGGCGCCGTCGGCATCCAGCGTGGTGACCACGGTGACACCGGACGGGAACGAGCCCATCACGTCTTTGTAGATGCCTGGTTCGATCATTTTGGCTGCACCTCGTTAACGCATCACGAACGGGTCGGGCATCGGCGCTGTGGACAGGTTGATCCACACCGTTTTCAGCTCGGTATAGGCAAGCACCGAATCGATGCCACTCTCACGGCCATAGCCGCTGTTCTTGAAACCGCCGATGGGCGCCATGGCCGACACCGCACGGTAGGTATTGACCCAGATGATGCCGGAGCGCACGTCACGGGCCAGGCGGTGGGCGCGCCCCAGGTCGCGGGTCCAGATGCCGGCTGCCAGGCCGAACTGCGAGTCGTTGGCGATATCCAGCGCCTCTTGCTCGGTCTTGAAGCGGATCACCGCTGCCACTGGGCCGAACACTTCTTCCTGCATGATGGTCATCGAGTTGCTGTCGCACTCGAACAGGGTCGGCTCATAGAACCAGCCGTCACCCTCGACCTCGGCGCGCTTGCCGCCCATGTGCAGCTTGGCGCCTTCTGCCTTGGCGGCGGCCACCAGGCCTTCGACCACCGCCAGTTGCTGTGCGGTGGCCATCGGGCCCATTTCGCTGGCGTCGTCCTGCGGGCTGCCGATGCGGATGCGCTTGGCGCGCGCTACCAGGCGTTCGACGAACTCATCGAAGATCTCGTCCTGAACCAGCAGGCGCGAGCCCGCCACGCAGCTTTGCCCGGAGGCGGCATAGATCCCGGCCACCGCACCGTTGATGGCGCTGTCCAGGTCTGCGTCGGCGAAGATGATGTTCGGCGACTTGCCGCCCAGTTCCAGCGACAGCTTGGCGAAGTTTTCGGCGCTGCTGCGCACCACATGGCGAGCCGTGGCAGCGCCGCCGGTGAAAGCGATCTTGCGCACCAGCGGGTGGCGGGTGAGGGCGGCGCCAGTGCTTGGGCCGTAGCCGGTGACCACGTTGACCACGCCAGGCGGAAAGCCCGCTTCGAGCGCCAGGCGGGCCAGTTCGAGGATGGTCGCCGAGGCATGCTCGGAAGGCTTGAGCACGATGGTGTTGCCGGCGGCCAGGGCTGGGGCGAGCTTGATTGCGGTCAGGTACAGCGGGCTGTTCCAGGGGATGATCCCGGCCACCACGCCGATCGGCTCGTGCACGGTGTAGGCGAACAGGTCCGGCTTGTCCAGGGGCAGGGTGCCGCCTTCGAGTTTGTCGGCAAGGCCTGCGGTGTAATGGAAGAACTCCGGCAGGTAGCCGACCTGGCCGCGGGTTTCGCGGATCAGCTTGCCGTTGTCACGGCTTTCGAGTTGGGCCAGGTGCTCTTTGTTTTCGGTGATCAGGTCACCCAGACGGCGCAGCAACTTGCCCCGGGCGGTGGCGGTGATGCTGCGCCAGGCCTTGCTTTCGAAGGCGCGCTGGGCCGCTTGCACGGCCAGCTCGACATCGGCTTCGTCGGCGTCTGGCAGTTGCGCCCAGGCCTGGGCGGTGGCCGGGTTGAGGCTGTCGAAGGTCTTGCCGCTCTGGGCATCGAGCCACTGGCCGTCGATGCACATCTGGAAACGAACGAGGGTCATGCAACAATCCCCTTGGCGGATTCGGTGAGGGTGCGGGCTTGGGCGAGGAAGTCGAGCAACATCTTGTTGACTTCGCGCGGTGCTTCCACCGGCATCATATGCCGTTGCTCGGCCAGCACCACGCTGTGCGCGCCAGGGATTCTGGCAGCGAGCTGGCGGGTCATGGCCGGGGTGGAGCCGGCGTCGAGCTCGCCGGTGGCGATCAATGTCGGCACCTGGATACTGCCCAGATCATCGGCGCGGTACATGTCCTGGGTGGCGAACAGAGAATAGGTGGTGTGGTAGCCCTGCGGGTCGTTGCCAGCCAGGATCTGGCGGATGGCAGCTACCTGGGCCGGGTTGGCGGCCTTGTACTCGCGGCTGAACCAGCGGTCCAACGCGGCGTCGACGTTGGCGTCGGGGCCTTGTTCCAGCGCCTGCGCCGCACGGGCGATGACGCCTGCGCTTTGCTCGTCGGTGCGCTGGAACACGCTGTTGAGTACCACCAGCGCAGCCAGACGCTGCGGGTAGTTTAGGGCAAAGGCACGGGCCACGAGGCCGCCCATGCTGAACCCGATCACCGTCGCCTGGGCGATTTGCAGGTGGTCAAGCAGTTCGGCCAGTTGTTCGGCGTAGCCTTCCAGCGGTGTGTCGGCGGCTGGCATCGGGCTTTGGCCATGGCCGAGCATGTCGTAGGCGATGACGCGATAGTCGTTGGCAAGGCCGACGATCTGCCCGCCCCACATTTCCTTGTTCAGGCCCACGCCGTGGATCAGAACCACGGGCTGGCCCTGGCCGTGGACGGTGTAGCTGGTCCCGGCCGGTGTACGTTCAGCGACAGGCTGAATCATGGAGGGCGCTCCTTGAAGGTCGGGCGCGGCGGGTATGCACGCCACGCCCAGGCCCGTCTTGGTTATTGTTATTGAGCGTTGGCTTTTTCGGCAGCCAGTTCTTCCAGGTCGATGTAGCGGTTACCGATGCGCGGGTGCAGACGGCCGCCGTCGGCTGCGCCCAGGACCACGACGATTTCGTCAGCGCGCGGGGCGTCTTCGATCTGCATTTCCAGGGTGATGTAGTGCGAGCGCAGGCCTTCGTCGTCCTTCTGCATCATCGGGATCTGGATTGAGGTCCCCGGGCCGCCGCGCTTGTTGGTGAAGCTCAGGTAGCTCTTGGCCTGTACGGCTTCCCGGTAGTGGTTGCCAAAGCGCAGGGTGTGGATCACCGCGGATGCGTGTTCGATTTCGCCGTCGGCGCCGACCACCGCAGCTTTACCATAGGCCTCGATCTTGTCGGCGCCGCCGATGGCGGCGGTCAGGCGCTCGACCATCAGCGCCCCGAGCTCGGAGCAGTGGGCACGGATTTCCGGCTTCAGGTCGTCAACGAAACCGCGCCCAGCCCATGGGTTTTTGATCACCACGGCCAGGCCGACCATGGTCACTGGCTTGTCGGTGGCCTTGCCGCCTTCGATGCGGGTTTCTTCGGAGTAGGTGACGATTTTGCGGATTTCGAAACTCATGGGGGGCTCCTAAGTAGGGTTATCAGCTCTTGTTGTCTGATGGTATACCATAATATTTGTTGTGCAAGACCCGACTGAAAAATTGTTTCGTCGGGGGACGAAAGGTCGGCTGATGCCTTGAAATACGGGCTTTCTGTATTGGCGCGCAGCGCGGGGCAAGCCTAAAAAAGCCCGCTCTCACGGGAGAGCGGGCTGGGTCCTGCAATCAATCAGGCAAAGGGAATTCAGGCGAACGCCGGCACCACTTCCTTGATGAACAGCTCAAGCGATTTTTTCTTCTCTGCGTGCGGCAGGCTGTTGTCACACCAGAAGCTGAACTCGTCGACGCCAAGCTCTTGGTAGTACTTGATACGCGCGATGATTTCTTCGGGGGTGCCGATCATGGTGTTCTTGCGGATGTTGTTCAGGTCGAACGCCGGCACTTCGGCAAATTTCGATTCAGGGCTTGGCTCGAGGAAGCCATTGACCGGGGTGGTCTTGTTGCCGAACCAGGCATCGAATGTGCGGTAGAAGCGCGCGATAGCCTGGGCGCCGACCTTCCAGCCTTCAGGCTCGGATGGGCTGTGCACATGGGTATGGCGCAGCACCATCAATTGTGGACGTGGCACATCCGGATTGTTGTCCAGCGCTGCCTGGAACTTGCTTTTCAGGTCCAGCACTTCTTCATCGCCTTTCATCAATGGCGTGACCATGACGTTGCAGCCATTGGCCACGGCAAAGTTGTGTGAGTCTGGGTCGCGGGCGGCGATCCACATCGGCGGTACGGCGTTGAACGGCTTCGGCACGCTGGTGGACGTGGGGAATTTGTACACTTCGCCGTCATGGGCGTAGTCGCCTTCCCACAGCTTGCGCACCACCGGCACCATTTCGCGCAGCGCCTTGCCGCCGTCGGTGGCTGGCATGCCGTTGGCCATGCGGTCGAACTCGAACTGATAGGCGCCGCGGGCCAGGCCCACTTCCATGCGGCCATTGCTGATGACGTCAAGCAGGGCGCATTCGCCTGCTACGCGGATCGGGTTCCAGAACGGCGCAATGATGGTGCCGGCGCCCAGGCGGATTTTCTCGGTGCGGGCGGCAAGATAGGCCAGCAGCGGCATCGGGCTCGGCGAGATGGTGTACTCCATGGCGTGGTGTTCGCCGATCCACACGGTGCTGAACCCGCCGTCTTCGGCCATCAGGGTCAGCTCGGTCAGGTCTTCGAACAGTTGGCGGTGGCTGACCTGTTCATCCCAACGTTCCATGTGCACGAACAACGAAAATTTCATGGGGCATTTCCTCGGAGCTTGTTGTTGTCGCCTGCCGGGCAGGCTTTGGAGTTCGCCACAGGCACCTGTGCGCCTGCTTGTAGAAGAAGGGCTCAGGCGAAGGCGGGCAGGCTGGCCATCTTGCCGCGGCAGTAGATCATCGGGCTCGGCGCTTGCTCAGGGACGATCAGGTTGTGCACCTTGCCGACCATGATGGCGTGGTCGCCACCTTCGTATTCACGCCACAGCTCGCACTCGATGACGGCGGTGGCGCCGGCCAGGATCGGGTTGCCCAGTGCGGACAGCGTCCACTCGATGCCGACGGCTTTGTCCTTGCCCTTTTTGGCAAACGCGTAGGCCTCGGCTTGCTGTTCACCGGAAAGCAGGTGAATGGCAAAGCGCTTGTTCTTCATCAGTACAGGATAGGAGTCGGAGCTGTAGTTGGGGCAGAACAGCACCAGCGGCGGGTCCATCGACAGTGAAGAAAAAGCGCTGGCGGTCAGGCCGACGATCGATCCGTCGTCGTCCAGGGTGGTGATGACGGTCACGCCGGACGGGAAGGAGCCCAGGACGTTCTTGTAGACAGTTGCGTCGATCATCGTGTGTACCTCGCAAAGGCGGCGGTGGTCCGCTGTTTTTATCGTTGATGTGTCTGATGGTATACCGTAATACCTATTTTGCAAGTGGAATTTTCGCCCACTTCAAATACACAATGAACGGCTGCAGGCCACGAATACCGGGGCTTTCAGCGCAAAGACGTTTGGTTGGGCTGGCTGCGGAAACGGATCAGCTAGCGTTTTTTAATACGGAGCAGTGTTGTCAAAAACTTGGAATACCATAATATGGTCTTCAGCTGAGAGGCCGCCCTGGATGCGGTTTCCTTACAACGATAAAAACGACCTTTCGAGCTGAATTCCTATGTCTCAACCGTCTTCGCAGCACCAGTTTGTCGAGAATCACACGGTCGATTACGTGCCACCTGCCGAGCGCCACGGGAAGGCGCGCGACCTGTTCACCCTCTGGTTCAGTACCAACATCGCGCCGCTGCCCATCGTCACGGGGGCCATGGTGGTGCAGGTGTTTCACCTGAATTTGCTGTGGGGCTTGGTGGCCATTGTGATTGGCCACCTGCTGGGGGGCGTGGTCATCGCCCTGGCCTCGGCACAGGGGCCGCAGTTAGGGATCCCGCAGATGGTCCAGAGCCGCGGCCAGTTCGGGCGCTACGGGGCGCTGCTGATCGTGTTTTTCACAGCGCTGATCTATGTTGGCTTCTTCATCTCCAACATCGTGCTGGCCGGCAAGTCGATCCATGGCATTGCCCCGGGCGTGCCGATGCCTGGCGCCATCGTGATCGGCGCCCTGAGCGCAACTGCCATTGGCGTGATCGGCTACCGCTTCATCCATACCCTGAACCGCATTGGCACCTGGGTGATGGGTTCGGCGCTGCTGGCTGGTTTCATCATGATGTTTGTCCAGGAGCTGCCGGCTGACTTCTATACCCGTGGGGCGTTCAACCTGTCGGGCTTCGTTGCCACGGTGTCGCTGGGCGTTATCTGGCAGATCAGCTTTTCGCCGTACACCTCCGACTACTCACGCTACCTGCCGCGTGAAATCGGCATCGCCAAGCCGTTCTGGGCTACCTACTTCGGCGCAACCCTGGGCACCATCCTGTGCTTCAGCTTTGGTGCGATCGCGGTGTTGTGCGTGCCGGAGGGCACCGATGCCATGGCCGCGGTCAAGCAGGCCACCGGCTGGCTGGGGCCGATCCTGATGGTGTTGTTCCTGCTTAACATCATCAGCCACAACGCCCTTAACCTGTATGGGGCGGTGCTGTCGATCGTCACGGCCATCCAGACCTTCGCCGCGCAGTGGACGCCCAGCATCAAGGTGCGTGTGGTGTTGGCTGCGATCATTCTGCTGGGCTGCGGCATGGTTGCGCTCAATGCCTCGGCGGACTTCATCGGCCAGTTCATTGGCCTGATCCTGGCGCTGCTGCTGGTACTGGTGCCGTGGGCATCGATCAACCTGGTGGATTTCTACCTGATCAAGAAGGGCGAGTACGACATTGCGTCGATCTTCCGGGCTGACGGCGGTATCTATGGTCGTTTCAACCACCACGCGAGCATCGCCTACGCCTGCGGCATCCTGGTGCAGTTGCCGTTCGCCAACACGTCACTGTATGTGGGGCCGTATTCGAACATCGTTGAAGGGGCTGACCTTTCGTGGCTGTTCGGGCTGCTGGTGACCGTGCCGCTGTATTATTGCCTGGCTACGCGCAGCAAGCCGCTCAAGGTGGGTAGGCCAGTTGCGGTGAAGTAATGGGCCAAGCGATGCCGTTTCACGCGGTCAGTGTAGGAGCGGCCTTGTGCCGCGAAAGGGCTGCGAAGCAGCCCCAGCGTTTGTTCACCACGCTGATATCTCCGGGGCTGCTACGCAGCCCTTTCGCGGTGGTTTCAGTGTCTGCGGATCAAACCTTGAACTGGGCCACCATGCCGTTCAGTTCAACCGCCAGGCGCGACAGGTCCTGGGCTGCGGCGCTGGTCTGGTTCGCCCCGGCCGAGGTCTGCATCGCCAGGTCGCGGATGTTGACCAGGTTGCGGTCCACTTCACGCGCCACTTGCGCCTGTTCTTCCGAGGCACTGGCAATGACCAGGTTGCGCTGGTTGATCGAGGCGATGGCCTCGGCAATCAACTCCAGCGCCTCGCCTGCGCCTTGCGCCACTTCCAGGGTGCCGCTGGCGCGGCCTTGGCTGCTGTGCATGGCGGTGACGGCACGCTCGGTGCCGCTCTGAATGCCACCGATCATCTGCTCGATCTCGGCAGTCGATTCCTGAGTACGGTGGGCCAGCGCACGAACCTCGTCGGCAACCACGGCAAAACCACGGCCAGCCTCGCCCGCACGGGCAGCTTCGATGGCGGCGTTGAGCGCCAGCAGGTTGGTCTGCCCGGCAATCGAGCCGATTACATCAAGCACACGGCTGATCTCGTTGGCGCTGGTGGCCAGTTGTTCGATTTCGCCTGAGGTACCGGTCACGTCATTGACCAGCAACTGAATCGAGCTCAGCGCCTCGTTGACACGCTCGCGGCCATCGCGGGTGGTCTGGTCGGCGCCTTTGGAGGCGTCGGCAGTGCTTACTGCGTTGTTGGCGACTTCTTCGACGGCGGCAGTCATCTGGTTGACTGCGGTAGCCGCCTGGTCGATCTCGGCGCTTTGCTGGTGCAGGCCACGGCTGGTGTCTTCGGTGACGCTGTGCAGCTCTTCGGACGCCGAGGCCAGTTGGTCGGAGGAGGCGGCGATCTTGCGGATGGTATCGCGCAGGTTGCCCTGCATGCGGCTCAGCGAGCGCAGCAGCATGCCCGGCTCGTCACGGCCGTTCACGGTGATTTCCTGCGTCAGGTCGCCAGTGGCCACGCGCTCGGCAACGGCAACGGCGTCGGCCAGCGGCACGACGATGCTGCGGGTCAGCAGCGTGGCGATGGCAGCCAGGGCGAGCAGGATAACGGCCAACGACACGATGATCACGCCGAACGCCTCGTCGGCCACATCGCTGCTTCGTTGGGATGCGTCTTCGGCACCTTCGCCGTTGTAGGTGATGAGTGCGCTCATGGCTTTCATCATGGTGTCGGCAAGCTGCGTGAGGGGGCCGCTTATCTTGGCTTTGGCATCGGGAATGCGGCCGGCGGCGATGTCTTTGACCACGTCCTGTTGCAGGACATAGTAGTTGTCATAAGCAGCCTTGAAGGTATCGAACAGGGCCCGGCTCTGCTCGCCGACTACGGTCTGCTCATAGTTTTTGAGGCCTTGCTTGAGCTCCTCGTTGACGCGCCCGAGCAGGGCGATATTACGGTCGCGCTCGGTGGTGTCGTCGTCCATGGCGCTGCGCAGCGCGACCGCACGGGCACGGCCCAGGTTGGTGCTGATTTCGCTGAGCGTGATGACCGCAGGTACCCAAGTCTCTCGGATTTCGTCGGTGGCGCTGTCCATGCGCTTGGTCTCGTAAAGCGCCAGTAAGCCCATGGTCAGCACCAGGACGCCCAGCAGTGCAAACACGCTGGCAGCCCTTGAACCGATTTTCATATTCCGTAATTGCATGAGTGCTCCTTGACGGTGTGCGTTGCAGGCGTCAAGAGCATGGTCGTGAGGGCTGGCGATGGTGCCAGGCTCTCGATGCGCTGCGAAATTAGGTTGGTCCTCACCTGGTGTTGTATTTTTGACGCCAATAATGGCACGGTGCCGGTATGGTTGACCAGACGTTCAATGTAACAACCCGTACATACAATTCCGTCACAATTTGACGGAACTGTCAGCTTTGAACGCGTAAGGCGGCGGCGCTGTTGGGGTACACCGTTTTTGGAGCGCTGTTGAGTTGGCAGGGCTTCGGAAAATTAAATTGTCGCGCAAGGTTTCGCGCTTCTAACTCTGCAATTTGCGGATACACTCGGTCGCACTTCCCCCTCACATGGATGTGTCTGATGCCGGAATTCGCCAACCTGATGGCCTTCGCCTTGATTTGCCTGGGCATGGTGCTGACCCCTGGGCCGAACATGGTTTACCTGATCTCGCGCTCTATCTGCCAAGGGCGCGGCGCCGGGCTGATTTCGCTCGGTGGCGTGGCGTTGGGCTTCGTCATTTACATGGTGTGTGCGGCGTTGGGCATTACCGCATTGGTGATGGCGGTGCCGTTGGCGTATGACACCCTGCGCATCGCCGGGGCGCTGTACCTGCTGTACCTGGCCTGGCAGGCGCTGCGCCCGGGTGGCCGATCGCCGTTCCAGGTTCGTGACTTGCCCGCCGACAGCCCGCGGCGCCTGTTTGCCATGGGTTTGCTGACCAGCCTGCTCAACCCGAAAATCGCCGTCATGTACCTGTCGCTGATGCCACAGTTCATTGAACCCGGCCATGGCAGCGTGCTTGCCCAGTCATTGGCGCTGGGCTGCACACAGATCGTCATCAGCGTCACGGTCAACGCGCTGATTGCACTGATGGCGGGCTCCATCGCGGTATTCCTCGGCGGCCGGCCAGTGTGGCAGCAAGTGCAACGCTGGTTGATGGGGACCGTACTGGCAGGCCTTGCCGTGCGCATGCTGACCGAAGCGCGACGGTAAAACCCCCCGTCCGGTACAAAGTCTGAAAGCCAGTGGAACATCTGCCTGCGGTCGATTTCATATCCAGTGATGGATGGCAATCTGACCGGGGCCACTGATGGTTTTGCAGCACATGAAATCAGTCCAGCACACAGGTTCACGCAGCGGCATTCCAACGTTCTTCAACACGGGCGGGGCGGTTTGTGGCTTGCTGCAAAAAATGGACTGGAGCGCCTCGCCGCTAGGCGATCCACAGGGCTGGTCGGCGGGGCTGAAAGCGGTGATGACCACGCTGTTGCCGGCCCAGGCGCAAATTGTGCTGTTCTGGGGGCCGCAGTATGCCGCGCTGTACAACGATGCCTATGCGCCCAGCATCGGCCACAAACACCCGCATGCCTTAGGCCAGCCAGCGCATATCCATTGGCGTGAACTGTGGGACGATCTGGAGCCGCTACTGCGTGGCGTGCGTGAAACCGGCCAGACCTTTTCCGCGCAAAACCGGCCTTTCTACATAGAGCGTCACGGCCTGGGTGAAACGGTCTATTTCGATGTGTCCTATTCCGCCGTGCGCGAAGCCGACGACACCGTAGGCGGCGTATTGTGCATCGTCAATGAAACCACTGAGCGCGTGCGTTTTCAGCGCCGCCAGGCGTTTTTGCTCGAGCTTGGGCAGACCTTGCCAAGGCTCGGCGCCGCCGAGCGCATCGGCGACCACGCGGCGCGCCGGCTCGCCGAAGAGCTGGGCGCGGCACGGGTGTGTTTCGGCGAGGACCTGGGCGAAGGCCAGAAGGTGCGTATTGCTCATGAGTGGGCGGCCGACACCCCGTCCATCTTGGGCGATCACAGCTACGCAAGCTTTGACCCGACCCTTTACGACGTGCTCAAAACCGGTCAACAGGCGCGCCGTAATTACGCCGAAGACGAACCGCGCTCGCCGGCGCTGCAGGGCTTGGGCGGTGTGCTGCATGTGCCGGTAATGCGCGCCGACCGGCTTGAAGCAATGCTGGCCGTGCACTACAAGCAGCCCCGCTTGTTCGTCGAAGACGAGTGCCTGCTGGTTGAAGAAACCGCCAAGCAGGTGTGGGCCGCCATTACCCATGCCCGTGCCGAGCGCGCTTTGCACATGCTCAACGAGCGGCTTGAGGAGCGGGTGGCGGACATGCTCGCCCAGCGCGAGGCGTCCATGCTACAGCTGCATGAGGCGCGCAAGATGGAGATGATCGGCCAGCTTACCGGCGGCATCGCCCACGATTTGAACAACATGCTTACGCCGATCATTGCCTCGCTGGAGTTGGTCCGTCGGCAGTCGGACAAAGAGCGCACTGTGCGCCTGATCGATGGTGGCCTGCAGGCGGCCGAGCGGGCGCGCAACCTGGTTGGGCGCCTGCTCAGCTTCGCCCGGCGTCAGACCCTGAAACCACAACCCGTGGCGCTGGCGCTGCTGGTCGAGGACATGCACGAACTAATGGCGCGCTCACTGGGCCCGACCATCAGCCTGCAGGTGCGTATCGACCCGGCGTTACCAGCGGTGCTGGTCGATTCGCACCAGCTGGAGCTGGCACTGCTCAACCTGGTGATCAATGCCCGCGACGCCATGCCTGAAGGGGGCAAGCTGACTATCGCTGCTGGGCTGGATGGTGATGGGCCGGCGCTGCCGGAGGGGCTGGTGGCGGGCAAGCAAGTGTGGCTGCAGGTGGCTGACAGTGGCGGCGGCATGAGCGATGAAGTGCTCGGGCGCTGTATCGAGCCGTTCTATTCCACCAAGGGCGTTGGCAAGGGCAGCGGGTTGGGCCTACCCATGGTGCAAGGCTTGGCGGTGCAGTCCGGTGGCGGCTTTGCCATCTGCTCGCGGGTCGGCGAAGGCACTGAAGCGACGCTTTGGCTGCCGACCAGCGCGGCCGGGCTGCCCAGCTCCGAACCATCGCCGGTGCAGGCCCCCAGGGCACAAGGCCCGATAAAGGTGCTGCTGGTGGATGACGAGGCATTGGTGCGCCAGGCGACGCTTTTGCAGTTGCGTGACTTGGGCTACGAAGTGGTCGAGGCCGACTGCGCCGCGCGGGCGCTGGCGCTGGTGGAGCAGGGTTGGGTGCCGGACGTGCTGGTGACCGACCACGTCATGACTGAGATGACCGGCGTACGCTTTGCCCAGCGCCTGCGTGAACGGATGGCTGGCTTGCCGGTGCTGATCATCACCGGCTACGCCAACCTGACCCCGCGCGAGCTGCACGGGTTCGAAGTGCTACGCAAGCCGTTCCGCCAGGATGAACTGGCGCAAAGCCTTGCGCACCTGCTCGCCCAGAAAGGCTAGGCTTCAGTCTTGAGCCACCCGCGTACCTTTTTGACGGTCGGTCTTGTATTGCATGGCCACCGCAGGTGCAGGCTTGGCGCTACCGGTTTCAAGCCATTGGCGCATGCGGCTGGCATCGGCAAAGTGGGTGTACTTGCCGAACGCATCGAGAATCACCATCGCTACCGGCCGGTTGTCCATTTTGGTCAACAGCACCAGGCAGTGACCGGCTTCGTTGGTAAAACCGGTCTTGGTCAGCTTGATGTCCCAGTTGCTTTTGTTCACCAGGTGGTCGGTGTTACGGAAGCCCAGAGTGTAGTTGGGCTTGCGGAACGCTACCGTTTTTTCGCGGGTAGTCGACAGCTCGCTGAGCATTGGGTACTTGCGCGAAGCCATCAGCAGCTTGGCCAGATCCTGGGCGGTGGACACGTTCAGGGTCGACAGGCCCGTGGGCTCGACGTAACGGGTGCGTGTCATGCCCAGGCTGCGGGCCTTGGCATTCATGGCCTTGATGAACGCGCCGTAGCCGCCTGGGTAGTAGTTGGCCAAGGTGTTGGCGGCGCGGTTTTCGGAGGACATCAAGGTGATCAGCAGGGTCTCGCGGCGGTTCAGCTCACTGCCAAGCCGCACCCGCGAATACACGCCTTTCATTTCGGGGTTGTTGGCGATGGTCATGCTGAGCATTTCGTCCATGGGCAGCTTGGCGTCGAGCACCACCATTGCCGTCATCAGCTTGGTCACCGAGGCGATGGGGCGCACGCGGTCCGCGTGGCTGGCGTACAGCTCCTTGTTGGTGCTGAGGTCGATCAACAGGGCGCTGCCGGACGCCAGGTGCAATTTACTGGGGTCGCGTTGGGCCTGGGCCGGGGGTTGTGCAGCAGCGGTCGACGGGAGGGTCGCAGTACCTGTGAGCAACAGCAGCAGGCTGAGGATGGACAGGGTAGTTTTCACGTTGAGGCTCACTAAATGGTGGTATGTCGTTGGCTGTGCAAGGGTTTTCCCCCAAAAACCGGTGCATTCTGGAGTATGGCCCAGCGCCTGTCGATTGCTCGTTGATGGGCGTCGTCGATATGAAAAAAGCTTCATGCTGGATCGGTTCCGCAGCAACCGTTCGTCGTTTTGGCAGGCAAAAAAAGCCCGCCGAGTAGGCGGGCGAACAAAGGGCGTAGGGAGCACCCACAACAACAGATTCGGGGTTGCCAGCAACCGCTGCGGCGGCTGCGTTGAACATGGCGCCCACTTTAAAGTGCAGGCGCCATGCGGTGAAATCGATGCCTTCAATAGTGGTCATTGATTTCTTTGTGGTACGCGCTACCAGCGCGGCGGGCCGTAGTAGCCAGGGGGCGGGCCGTAGTAGCGGTGATAGACCGGCGGCGGCGCGGGTACATAGCGTTCCACGACATACGGCTGTGGCTGGTAGTACACCGGCGGTGGCGGCGGCTGTACGTAAACCGGTTGTTGCACATACACCGGCTGCTGCACATAAACCGGCGGTTGTTCGACGTACACGGTGCGCTCACGCCCGCCGCTGACGGCAGCACCCACCACGGCACCCACCACAGCGGCGCCAATCACCGGGCCTGGGCCACCCCAGCGCCCACCGTGGGCAGCAGCCGGGCCGCTGATGGCCAGTGCGCCGACCAGCAGGGCGATTCCAGGGATGAGACGATTCATGATCATTCCTCGCAAGACAGCCCCACGTTCGGGGCCTGATTACTATGACCGCGGCCAGCGTCAACTGCGCACAGGGCAACGGTAAAGGTTGTGTAAGGGGCGACCGGCGGTTGCCTCTGGTACGCTGGGTAAATCGTTTCAGCCGTTACACGAGGAACAGCAGATGAGTATCAGCCCCAGCCGGGACACAGTCCTGTGCATTTCACTGGCCGGGCGCCCCGGCACCTTCGGCGTGCGCTTTCACAACCACCTGTATCAGCAGCTTGGGCTCGATTACTACTACAAGGCCATGACCACCCAGGACTTGCCCGCAGCCGTGGCTGGCATCCGGGCGCTGGGCATTCGCGGTTGCGGGGTATCGATGCCATACAAGGAGGCGTGCATGGCGTTGGTCGATGAAATCGACCCTTCCGCAGCGGCCATCGAGTCGGTGAATACGCTGGTCAATACCCATGGCCACCTCAAGGCCTACAACACCGACTATCTGGCGGTGCGCCAACTGCTGGCACAACGCCAAGTCGATCCGGCCACGGCGTTTGCCCTGCGCGGCAGCGGCGGCATGGCCAAGGCGGTGGCCAGTGCCCTGCGCGACGCAGGCTTCACTGCGGGCACCATTGTTGCCCGCAATGAGCAGGCCGGCCGCCAACTGGCTGATATGTGTGGTTATCGCTGGTTGCCAGACCTCGGTGACTTGGCGCCGCCCATGCTGATCAACGTCACCCCGATCGGCATGGCAGGTGGCCCAGAGGCGGATCAGTTGCCGTTTGCCGATACAGCGATAGAAGCGGCCGAGTGGATATTCGATGTGGTGGCCATGCCGGCGCGCACGCCGTTCATCCAGCGCGCCGAGGCGTTGGGCAAGCTGGCGATCACCGGGCTCGAAGTCATTGCCTTGCAGGCTCTGGAGCAATTCGTGCTGTACACCGGCGTACGCCCCAACCGCGAGCAGGTTGACGCAGCGGTAGCGTACGCACGGCAGATTTGAGAGCGCCTCAGCCTTGGGCGGGCGCTTGATCCAGTCGCCGATCGACCAGCGCCCGGCCATGTGCTAACGACACCCGCTGGGCGTTGTCCAGGTCACTGAAGAATTTCATCGGCATCGACATGCGCTTGCTGGTGTGGCCATGCGGATCGGTGATCAGGCAACCGGCGGCATAGGGCAGGGGAGAGTCAGGGTGTGGCATCACGCTGGCGGTGATGGTGTGGTCGCGGTACTCACAGTGCAGGGATTGCATCGTCCTTACCTCGCTGTGGCTTGGAAGGGGAGTTACCTTCGTATACCACGGCGCCGGGCCGCAGGGGCGCGGCCCGACGAACGTATGGGCTGAGGTTAGCCCTTCAGCTCGCTCGGCTGGATCACTTCTACCCAATAGCCGTCCGGGTCCTTGATGAACGCCAGGTGGTTCATGCGGCCGTCCTGCAGGCGCTTCTGGAAGGGCACACCGAGCGCCTCGAAGCGGGCGCAGGCTTCACGCACGTCAGGTACCGAAACGCAGATGTGGCCAAAGCCGCGTGGGTCGCTGTTGCCGTTATGGTAGGCAAACTCGGGGTCGTTTTCGCTGCCATGGTTGTGGGTCAGTTCCAGCACGCCAGGGATCGACTTCATCCACTGGTGGCGTGCAGCGTCGTCGGCAGGGATCTGCGCGGGGTCTACCAGGGCCAGGAAGTACAGGCTGAAGGCGGCCTCCGGGAAATCGCGCTTGTCGACCAGGCGAAAGCCCAGGACGCGGGTGTAGAAGTCCAGCGACTTGCTGATGTCCTTGACCCGCAGCATGGTGTGGTTGAACACGAACTGTGCAGTCGCGGTGTCTGGCTGGGCGGTGACGCCGGGCAGGCTATTGAGGTCTTGCAGGCTCATGGGTACTCCAGAATCAGGCTTAAAACAGATGGACCATGATACGGAAGTGAGCCTTGCGCGCAAATGAAAACGCCCTGCACGAGGGCAGGGCGTTGGAATTAGAGGCCCGCGTGTGCGGGCGCGTGATGGGGTCGCTAGTCCGTTAGCTGGGTTTATAGTGATACAGCCCTTGTGAAAAAACTGTGAACTTCATGTCGAGGTTTCATCCACGTACCCAGCTTTCCACTTTTTGTGCGCCGTATTGCTGTTTCCAGGCTTTCAAACCGCGGTGGTTACCGCCTTTGGTCTCGATCCGCTCACCGGTGTGTGGGTTCTCGTAAACCTTGACCACGCGTGCGCGCCGTTGCTGTTTGGCCGCAGGTGCCGGGGCACGGCTTGTGGCCTTGGGGTCCAGAATGGCGATGATCTCGCGCAGGCCCTTGTCGTACTGTTTCATCAGCGCGACGAGTTTTTTCTCGAACTCGATCTCGCGCTTGAGCCCGGCGTCGTTCTTCAGGGTTTCAAGTTGTGCCATCTGTTCCTGGAGCGCTTTTTCAGCGGCACGAAATTCTGCAAGTCTGGACACTATGAGTACTCCTGAAAGTCTGCGTGGCATGGCATGACGAACATCGGTAACTGCTTATAACGTTAACCACCTGGCAAGGGACTGCTGTTCGTTGAAGGTCAGTGTAGTAGCCACTTGCAATAGGGTAAACCGCAAACTTAAGTTTGTTTGTTCGGAACTTTCACAGTTTCTTGCACGTTGTTTCACTTGCCGTTGGGTGCACACGTGACGGGCGCTAGACCATGGCCCAATGGCCCGCAATAGAGCCGTTGGCGCAGCGCGCTCGGCGTTCGCAGGCCTGTTTGCGATGCGCTTTCGTGCCGGGCGCAATGTTTGTTTCGGCCTGTTTTTGTCTTTGTTCGTGGATATGCCGAATGTTTGCCCCTCTCCTTTACGCACCGGAACGTACTGTGACCGGCCTGTCGCTGTTGTGCGCCGGTTGTGCAGCCCAGGCGGGTGGCTTTGTCGACGACAGCCAGGCCCGGTTTGAGGCCCGCACGGTTTATTTCAACCGCGATTTTCGTGACGGCCACAGTAACAGCGGGTTCATACCGTCGTCCGGCCACGGCGCCAGCGCGCGCTCAGTACCTTGTTATCAGTGGCGACCAGATCAAGGTCCCTGGCAGCAATGCCGAGGGCAGGGAATGGGAGCGCGACACCGAGCTCAAGTACCAGGTGCAAAGCGGCACGTTCAAGGATGTCAGTGTCCGCTTGCGCAACGCCACCTACCGGAGTAATTACCCGAGGTGGCGCGTGACATGGACGAGAGCCGGGTTATCGTCAGCTATAACTTCTCGTTGTTCTGAACAGGTACAAGGCTCCCCATGAAACACGTGTTGCTCATCGGCATTGGCCCGGGTGATCCCCGGCAGGTTACCTACGAGGCCGTGGAGGCCATGCAGCGGGCAACGGTGTTCTTCGTCCTCGACAAGGGCGCAGCCAAAAACGAGCTGGTGCACCTGCGCAGGACGATCCTGGCCCGCTACCTGCCCGAGGGTGATTACCGTCTGGTGCAGGTGCAGGACCCGCAGCGTGATGCCGATGCTGGCGACTACGCCGGTGCGGTGAGGGCCTGGCATGCGCAGCGTGCGGCGTTGTATGCGCGGCTGCTGGAGCAGGAAATGGCCCCGGGGGATGTCGGCGCTTTTCTGCTGTGGGGCGAGCCTGGGCTCTACGACAGCACCTTGCGCATCCTCGACCTGGTGCGCGCGGGCGGCGTGGCGCTGGCGCTGACGGTGATTCCGGGCATCAGCAGCGTGCAGGCACTGGCCGCGCGCCATCAAATCCCGCTAAACCGTATTGGCGAACCGCTGACCATCCTGCCTGCACGCCGCCTTGCCGAGGTTGAACCGGTGGACAATGTGGCGGTAATGCTCGACGGCCAGTGCGCCTTTGCCGCGCTGGATGACCCAGGCTTGCACATCTACTGGGGCGCCTACGTTGGCAGCGCCGACGAAGTACTGATAAGCGGGCCGCTGCAGGCGGTGAAGGGGCATATCGTGCAAGTGCGCGAACAGCTGCGCCAGCGCAAAGGGTGGATCATGGATACCTACTTGCTGCGTCGCGAGGCGTGACGCTGTCGCCGTGCCCTCAACCCAGCAGCAGGTAACCGGCACTGGCCACCAGCAGCCCCGCCAGGCAGCGGTTGAACAGGCGCAGCCGCCTAGGCTCGGCCAGGTACTGGCGGATCATGCTCCCGGCCCACGCCCAACTGGCGACAGAGACAAAACAGATCGGCCCGTAGATCCAGGTGAACAGCCACAACAACTGCTGTTCGCCACCGGTATAGGCGCCGACCCCGGCCACGGCGGCGAGCCATGCCTTGGGGCTGAGCCATTGCATGGCCGCGCCATGCCAGGCACTGGGCGCTTGTGGTTGTGCGTCGGCCTGCAGGCGCCCGTCATCACTGGCCAGTTTCCAGGCCATGTACAGCAGAAATACCACGCCGCCCCAGTGCAGCAGCCGTTCCAGCATCGGCCAGCGCAGCAAAAGCTCGTGCAGGCCTGAACCGGTGAGCACCAGCAACAGGCAAAACCCGAGGGTGGCGCCGGCAGCATGCCCCAGGCTTGCGCGCAGGCCGTGGCGGGCGCCACTGCCGAGGGCGACGATGTTCACAGGGCCGGGGGAAATCGACGCCGCCAACGCGAAGGCGGCCATGGACAGGGACAGGCTCATGCAGGGCTTCCTGGAAGGATTGAACAGGGCGCCATTATTGCCAGCCCCGGCCTGTGCGGTATTGAACAGAAATGCCCTCGGGCACCTGCTACAGGTTTTGTAATATTTTCCCGCTGTGAGAAAAACCTGCTTCGATTGTAGGATCACCTTCCCAAATTTCTATCCAGGTACACATGAGCACCTTTTCGGAGCCCCCCAGTTTCTGGCCGGTCTGGCCATCCTCTCCGCGTCTGCGTGACGCATCCCCAGTGAGTACCCGCTAATGGAATGGCTAGCCGACCCCACGGCCTGGCTGGGCCTGTTGACGTTGATCGTCCTCGAGCTGGTTCTGGGCATCGATAACCTGGTGTTCATCGCCATTCTGGCTGACAAGCTGCCACCCCATCAGCGCGACCGAGCGCGGATCATCGGCCTGTCGCTGGCGCTGATCATGCGCCTGGGCCTGCTGGCGAGCATTTCGTGGATGGTGACGCTGACCGCGCCGCTGTTCGAGGTGTTCGACAAGAGCTTCTCCGGCCGCGACCTGATCATGCTGTTCGGTGGTGTGTTCCTGTTGTTCAAGGCCACCATGGAGCTGCACGAGCGTTTGGAAGGCCATGCGGCGCAATCCACAGGCGCTGTCCGCCATTCAGCGTTCTGGCCTATCGTTGCGCAGATTGTGGTGCTCGATGCGGTGTTCTCGCTGGATGCCGTGATTACCGCCGTGGGCATGGTCGAGCACCTGTCGATCATGATGATCGCGGTGATCTTCTCCATCGGCATCATGATCGTGGCCAGCAAGCCGCTGACCCGTTTCGTCAACGAACACCCCACAGTCATCATGCTATGCCTGGGCTTTTTGATGATGATCGGCTTCAGCCTGACCGCAGAAGGCCTGGGCTTCCATATCCCCAAAGGCTACCTGTATGCGGCCATTGGCTTCTCGCTGTTGATCGAGCTGTTCAACCAACTGGCCCGGGCTCGACGCAAGCGCAGCGTTCAGCAGCATCGGCCGCTGCGTGAGCGTACCGCGCATGCCGTGCTGCGCCTGATGGGCGGGCGCCGTGTCGAGGCGGATGAGGTGGGCGAGGAAATTGCCGACCTGGTCGAAGGCGGTGGCGAACAGGTGCTGTTCGACCGGCGCGAGCGGGTGATGATCAGCGGCGTGCTGAACCTGGCCGAGCGCCCGATTCGCACGGTAATGACTGCGCGTACCGACGTTGACGTGATCGACCTGTCGCAGCCGACCGAGGCCATCACCCAGGTGTTGGTCAATTCGCCTTACTCGCGCTTGCCCTTGCTGCGCGATGGCCACAGCGACGAACCGCTGGGCTTCGTGCACAAGAAGGAGCTGCTCAAGGAGCTGTTGGCCGGCAACACGCCGGACCTGGAAACCTTGGCCCGCACGCCGCTGAACCTGCTGGAGAGCTTCAGCATTCTCAACGCGCTGGAACAGATGCGCGGGCAGTCGACGCACATTGCTTTCGTGGTCAACGAGTTCGGTGATTTCACCGGCATGCTGACCATGACTGACATCCTGGAGTCGATTGCCGGCGAGCTACCTGATGCCAGCGAGGTCGAAGGCCCAGGTGTAGTCGAAGAGGAGGGCGGGTTCGTGGTCAGCGGCGCGCTCAACCTTGCCCAGGTGCAGGCGCGCACCGGCTTTGTCGCCCGAGCCACCGAGGACTACCAGACCCTCGCGGGCCTGGTGATGAGCCTGCTCGACCGCCTGCCGATCATCGGTGACCGCCTGGCCTGGAACGGCTGGACCTTGACCGTGGTTGCCGTGGAGGAGCGCCGGGTACGCCAGGTGCGCCTTACACAGGGCGCCGACGTTGACGCAGCAGGTGCCTGAAGCCTTCAAGCACCAGCACCAGCACCGCGGCCCAGATTGGCAGATACGTCAGCCACTGGTCCGCGGCGATGGTTTCACCCAGCAGCAGCGAGACGGCCACCAGCAACACTGGCTCGACGTAGCTGAGCAGGCCGAACAGGCTGAACGGCAGCATGCGGCTGGCCAGCACGTAGGCAATCAAGGCGCCTGCGCTGATCGCCCCGAGCAGCGGGATCAGCCCGTACAAGCCTGGGTGCTGGGCCACGTCGGCGGCTGACAGCGGCCCCTGAATGACAAAGTACAGCGCCCACGGCAACAGCAGGGTCATGTCGCACCACAGCCCGCCAAGGTGGTCGGTGCGGCAGCGGCGGCGCAACACGAAGTAGATCGGGTAGCCGATCATTACTACCAGGGTTTCCCAGGCAAAACTGCCGTGCTGATACAGCTCGTGGCCAACGCCTGTGGCCGCACAGGCGACCGCCACTGTCTGCATGCGGGATAACCGCTCGCCATACACCAGCCGCCCGGTCAGCACCATGGTCAGCGGCAGCAGGAAATACCCCATCGAGACTTCCAGGCTGCGCCCGTGCAGCGGCGCCCACAGGAACAGCCACAACTGCACGCCCATCAGCCAGGACGTACCAAGCATGCCCAGCAACAGCATGCGGTTCTGCCGCACCCGCCCGAGCAGCTCGCCAACCCGCTTCCAGTCTTTGGACACCAGCATGAACAGCGTCAGGCACGGCAAGGTCAGCAGCGTGCGCCAACCGAAGATCTCCTCGCCATCGAGCGGGGCCAGGAATGAGGTGTAGTAATACATCACGGCGAACAAACAGGACGCCATGACGGATGTAGCAATACCTTTTGACACGAATGCCTCGAAAACCGGAAGTGAGCGGATGGATCAGCCGCGCATGATCTCAGGGGGCGCAGTATGCGGCAACCGGGCACTGCCCGGGCGTGCTGCAAGCGCCAGCAACAGTTCGTCCAGCGGCATCGGCCGGGCGAACAGGTAACCTTGCTGGAAGTCCACCTTGTAGCGCGCCAGGTAGTCGCGCTGCACCGCGGTTTCGACGCCTTCGGCGACAATCCCCAGGGCCAGCTTGCCCGACAGCTCGATGATGCTGTCGAGGATATGCTGCGACAGCGCGTCACCGCCGATCATGGCGACAAAGCTCTGGTCGATCTTCAGGTAGTCGACCTTGAACTGGCGCAGGTAGTTGAGGCTGGACTGGCCGGTACCGAAGTCATCCAGCGCAATCATTACTCCTATGTCGTGGAGTTTTTCGAACAGCTCAAGGGTGATGGGCGTCGGCTCGATCAGCTTGCGTTCCGTCAGTTCAAGGGTGAGCACCACGCGCCCTGGCGCAAAGTGCTGGAGGAACGTTCGGCAGTCATCGAGCAGGCCCAGGTTGCGGCAGTGGTCGGCGGTAATATTGATGGCAACATGGAAACCGTCTTCAAGCAGCGCGGCATGCGGCGCCAGGGCCTGGGCGGTGTTGAGCATCAGGGCGCGGGTCATGGCGACGATCTGCCCGCTGTGCTCGGCATAGGGGATGAACAGGTCGGGCCGCACCAAGCCTTCGCGCGGGTGCCGCCAGCGCATCAGCACCTCGACCCCGGCCCAGCGGTAATCACCCTGGCGCACCACCGGCTGGAAGTAGGGCAGAAATTCCCCGGCCTGCAGTGCCCGGTCAAGCTCGGCGCGCGGCGAATTGGCGCGGCGGATCTGCCAGCGACACGCAGCCCCCGCCAGCGCGCCAAGCATCAACAGCAGGCCAAGCATCGCCGGGTAGCGCGCGAGGAATAATTCGCCAGCCTTGCCTGCGGCGTAGCCTGCATGGACGCTGAACGGGTAGCGGCTGGAACTCACGGTGACCGGCGCGCTGTCGGCAATCGGCGGGGTGCCGTTGTGCACCCGGCCCTCGCTGCCCATCCAATGGTCGCCCACTTGCACCTGAAGCTGCACATCCTTGCCGATCAGGCGCAAGGCGCTCAGCAGGTGGCGCCCGTCTACCGTGGTAATTGCGCCACGCGAGCCTTGGCTGGCGCGATACACCATGAGGGCCTGGCCTGGCGTGACGGTGTTGCCGTCCATCAGCCACAGCTTGCCATCGGTGTAGTCGCGAGTATGCACCGGCTCGTCGAAATCGCCATACAGCGAAGAGCAATACAGCGTGTTGTGGTCAAACAGGTTGGTCGAGCGCACGAAGGGGTTGCGCGTGACCTCGATGCGCAGCGCCAACTGCACGTCGCTGCAGGGCTGCCCGGCCTTGGGCAGCAACTGCTCGGCGGCTGCGGCCAGGCTGTCGAGGATGGTTTCGATGTGCCGGCTCACCTCCAGCGCAGTCGCCTGGCTTGCGCTGCGCATTTCGCGCCCGGTCTGCCAGTTCATGACCGCAAGGCCACCTAACAGCGGAATGACAGCCACCGCCCAGGGCAACAGGGTACGCCAGCTCCAGCGGGCAGGGCGGTGACGGGTAAGGGGCATGGCAGGCTAACCTGTAGAAGCGGCTCGGTTCGCTAAGGATAGCCGTTTGTCGGGGAAGCCTTGTAACTAGAGCGCGACAAAGCAATTTACGCCCTGTAGAATCGGGTTACGAATAAAACAATAAGGCCCCTCGGTATTCGATGGGCCAAGCCTGCCTGGAAGGTCTCCATGACAAACCCTGGGTCCAAGCTGATCATTGGCGCCTACCTCGCCAGAAGCGTGCGCGGCATCCCATGTTCACCCCCTGTGCAAGACGGCATCGCAACTGCTTGATAACCGTTTTTTTTTGCAGCACAGAGGACACGAACATGGCAGATATCTTTGAAAACCCGATGGGCCTTGAAGGCTTTGAATTCATCGAATTCGCATCGCCCACCCCAGGCGTGCTGGAACCTGTTTTCCAGATCCTCGGTTTCACCAAAGTGGCAACCCACCGCTCCAAGGATGTACACCTGTATCGCCAGGGCGGCATCAACCTCATTCTGAACAACGAACCTAAAAGCATCGCTTCGTACTTTGCCGCCGAGCATGGCCCGTCGGTATGCGGCATGGCGTTCCGCGTGCGCAACGCCCACGAAGCCTATGCCCGCGCGCTGGAACTGGGCGCACAGCCGGTCGAAATCGAAACCGGTCCTATGGAGCTGCGCCTGCCCGCAATCAAAGGTATCGGTGGTGCGCCGCTGTACCTGATCGACAGGTTCCAGGAAGGCAGCTCGATCTACGACATCGACTTCAACTTCATCGAGGGCGTTGATCGCAACCCGGTCGGTGCGGGCCTGAAGATCATCGATCACCTGACCCACAACGTGTACCGTGGGCGCATGACCTACTGGGCCGGCTTCTACGAAAAACTGTTCAACTTCCGCGAAATCCGCTACTTCGACATCAAGGGCGAGTACACCGGCCTGACCTCCAGGGCCATGACGGCCCCGGATGGCATGATCCGTATTCCGCTCAATGAAGAGTCGTCCAAGGGTGCCGGGCAGATCGAAGAGTTCCTCATGCAGTTCAACGGCGAAGGCATCCAGCACGTGGCCTTCCTCACCGATGACCTGCTCAAGACCTGGGATGCCCTGAAGGGCATCGGCATGCGCTTCATGACCCCGCCACCGCAAACCTACTACGAGATGCTCGAAGAGCGTCTGCCAGGCCATGGCGAGCCGGTCGACCAGTTGCAGGCGCGCGGTATTCTGCTCGACGGTGCTTCTGAGTCGGGCGACAAGCGTCTGCTGCTGCAGATTTTCTCCGAAACCCTGCTGGGGCCGGTGTTCTTCGAGTTCATCCAGCGCAAGGGTGACGATGGCTTTGGTGAAGGCAACTTCAAGGCGCTGTTCGAGTCGATCGAGCGCGACCAGGTACGTCGTGGGGTGTTGAACGTCGAGTAAGCCGCGTCGGGACTCATCGCAGGCTAGCGCCAGCTCTCATAGAAAAACCGCTAACTATCTGATTTACATGGATAACGTGGGAGCGGGCTTGCCCCGCGATAGCGATAGCAACGCCAACATCGCATCGCGGGGCAAGCC
>NZ_JABWRG010000048.1:0-34893 GCF_014268825.1 Pseudomonas sp. SWRI51
GGCTTGCCCCGCGATAGCGATAGCACTGCCAACATCGCATCGCGGGGCAAGCCCGCTCCCACGTTGCGCAGTTCTCTGCGCGGCAGTGCAGCACGGAAGGGCTGGGTGATCTCACACGCCGAGTTTTGGGGGGGCACCCTTCGCTTCAAACAGCTTGACCCTGAAGTGGCTACAGCCCTCACAGTTCCTCAACGTTCATCGCTAAAGGGAATTGACCATGGACAACCGCATCCCTCCGCCGCTGGTCGCTACCTTGTTCGGCCTGCTGATCTGGCTCGCTGCGAGCTCCCTGCCGGGTACCTTGGATCTGGCTGTAGAGTGGCGGATTGGCCTCTCGCTGGTGGTGTTATTCGCGGGCGCCGCAATTTGCCTGGCGGGGCTGATTTCGTTCCGTCGCGCACATACCACGGTCAACCCACTTAAGCCGAAAACCGCCTCGGCGCTGGTCCGCTCGGGCGTCTACCGATACACACGCAACCCCATGTACCTGGGCTTTGCGACAGCCCTGACGGCCTGGTCGATCTATCTCGCCTGGCCGCCAGGGTTGCTGGGGGTGCTGGGCTTCGTGGTCTACATGAACCGCTTTCAGATCGGGCCTGAAGAGCGAGCCCTGGGCCGCCTGTTCGGAGCGGATTTCACGCAGTACTGCAGCCAAGTCAGGCGTTGGCTCTAAAGGTGCCGTTGGGCGAAAACCGTTTCGACCATAGAGTCGATGAACACGCGCAGTTTCGACGCCAGGTGTTTGCTAGATGGCCAACGCGGCACGCCAGGCGGCAGATGTGGCGAAGTCAATGCTGGTCACTGCCTGGAACCTGGCGATTGCCGGTGGCGGCCTGATCGGCGGGGTATTGCGTTACCGCGTTCCCCGCAGCTCTGCTGGTTCTGCTGGTTCTGCTGGTCGCGACACTGTTGGTTGCATGGGCGGCGAGCAAGCATGGCTTTCCAGCAGCAGTAAAGGCGCCGGTGGCCCGAGCCGGCCTGCAGTAACGCGGTCTTATTGCCCCGGCACCTGCCCGTAGAACGCCTCCAGCTCCGCCACCCGCGCAATGTTCAGGTTCATCCGGCAAATGCTGAAGTACGGCGTACCAATGGACCGCGACTGGCTGTCACACCAGGCCTCGCGGTATTGCAGCCAGGCTTTCTGCGCGGCTTCGAAGCCGGCTGCATCTTCCTCGCCCAGTTTGCGCAGCGCCAGGTAGGTCTTCTGATACACCCGGTTCATGTCTTTTCTGGCTGCATCCGACGCCTGCTCGGCGCAACCCATCACCACGCTGTTATTCAACTGCCCCATCTCTTCGCGGCATTGGCGTTCGATAGCGGCGTAGTCGCTGGCAAATGCTGACGAGGCAGTAGCGGCAAGCAGGGCGAACAGGTAGAGGCGGGGCGGGCGCATACGGGTGGCTTTCCTTGGCGGTAGAAGGGCGCAGCATGCTAGCGACCTTTGCATCCGCCAGATAGAGCGCGGTCGGACACTGGATGCAGATAGTTTCCGACGGCTGCCCCGCAAAATCTGTACATGCAAATATACTTGTACAACATTCACGGTGTTTCGGTATTCAGCCATGGCCAAGCGCACCTCTCTCATCGCCGTGTTCAGCCTGATCATGCTGCTGGCTCACCTATCACCCGCCATGGCGCAGTGGCAGCCGGCGTTGCCAGGTGCGCGGCAGGTCGGGGCCGGCGAATTCACCTGGTTCGGCATGCGCCTGTACACCGCGCGCTTGTGGAGCGCCAATGCGGTGCAGGGCTGGGAGCAGCCGTTCGCGCTGGAGCTTATCTATCACCGGGCGCTTTCCCGCGACACGCTGGTGAAGGCCAGCCTTGAGGAAATGCGCCGCCTGGCCGAAACGCCGCTGCCGGCGGCTACCGAACAGCGTTGGGCGCAGGCGATGCGCGCCGCGTTCGTCGATGTGCAAGCGGGCATGCGGGTGACCGGGCTCTACCTGCCGGGCCAGGGCTGCCGCTTCTATGTCGACGGTGTGCTGCGCCACGAAGTGGCGGACGCCGCCTTTGCCCGTGCCTTTTTCGCGATCTGGCTCGACCCGCGAGCCCGTGATCCCCAACTGCGCCAGCGCTTGCTCGGGCTGGGTGCAGACAACTCAGGAGGTTGAACATGTACAAGGCTTTGCTGATCATCGGCTGCCTGTTGCTGGGCAGTTGCGGCAACGTGGGGGTGGAGCGCTACGCCGCCGAGCAGCCGACGCTGGACCTGGCGGCGTTCTTCTCGCAACCGGTGCAGGCGTGGGGCATGGTGCAGAAGCGCTCGGGCGAGGTGGTCAAGCGCTTCCATGTGCGCATCGACAGCCGCCGTGAAGGCGAGCGGTTGATCCTTGATGAGCAGTTTGTCTACAGCGACGGCACCCGCCAGCAGCGCACCTGGACGCTGACCCCGGACGGGCCCAAGCGCTGGCGCGGGACGGCCGGCGACGTGATCGGCGAGGCGCGTGGCGAGCTTGCCGGCAATGCGCTGCGCTGGGCATACCAGTTGGACCTGGTGGTGGATGGCCGGCATTGGGCGATAGACCTGGATGATTGGATGTACCTGGTCGATCAAGACACGCTTATCAACCGGTCGAGCATGCGCAAGCTGGGGGTGGAGGTAGGGCAGGTGACGTTGTTCATGCGGCGTATGCCCTAGCGTGTTCCTACAGGTACTTGGTAGCTCTTGATTTTGTGGGAGAGTACTAGGCAGCGTGGGAGCGGGCTTGCCCCGCGATTCGGCCAGCAGCCAGAGTGATGCTATCGCGCGGCAAGCCCGCTCCCACATTCGCGACCAGACCCCACCTTCGCCAGCCAAGGCAACCCCAGCGCCCACAAAGGCGCCAGCAGCAAGCCGGTGCCCATCGCCCCCAGCGGCAACTCAACCCCTGCCAGGCGCGCGCCGGCCAGGTAGGCCAATGGCCCACCCACCAACCCCGCCAGCGCGCCGCACCACGGCACGCGGCCGGCCCAGGCCAGGCTGTGGCGCATGCCGCAGGCAAGCACCAGCCACATCAATGCCAGCCACAGCGGCAGCGGCCAGGCCTCGAATACGAACACCCCCAGCAGCCCGAGCAGGCTATCGGCAATACACCCCAGCAACGCCACGCGTAGCAGCGCCCACACCTCTTCGCGGGGGGCCGGGCACAGCCACAGGTGCAGTGCCAGGCCGACAGGAATCACCAGCAACCAGGCCGGTGTACGCGCCCCGAGCACGCAGGCCCACCAGCCGGCTTGCAGCCACAGCGCATTGCCGACCAGCCATGCCCGGCCCACGCTTATGCACCCGGCAGCGCAGCGCGGCGAGCGTGTGGCGCGGCCCACAGTAACTGCGCAACGCCGATGGCACGCTCTTCAAAACCGCCCTGGCAATAACACAGGTAGAACTCCCACAGCCGCTGGAAGCTGTCGTCGTAGCCAAGCTCGGTCAGCGCCGTGCGCGCCGTGCGCAGGTTGTCGCGCCAATGGCGCAGGGTGCGCGCGTAGTCCTGGCCGAAGTCTTCCAGGTGCACCAGGTTCAGCTCGGTCTGGCGGCTGGCGGTGTCCAGCAGCACGCTCAGCGAGGGCAGGGCGCCACCTGGGAAGATGTAGCGCTGGATGAAATCCACCGAGCGACGCGCCTGGGCATAGCGTTGATCGCGGATGGTGATGGCCTGGATCAGCATCAGCCCGTCATCCTTGAGCAACGCTGCACATTGGCGGAAGTAGGTCGGCAGGTAGCGGTGGCCAACGGCCTCGATCATCTCGATCGATACCAGCTTGTCGAAGCGCCCCTGCAAATTGCGGTAGTCCTCGCACAGCACGGTGATGCGCTGCTCAAGGCCCAGCGCCTCGACCCGCGCCAAGGTGTGCGTGTACTGCGCCTGCGAAAGCGTCGTGGTGGTCACCCGGCAGCCGAATTGGCTGGCGGCATGGATGGCCAGGCTGCCCCAGCCGGTGCCGATTTCTATCAGGTGGTCCTCGGGCTTGAGTTCAAGCTTTTCGCAGATGCGCTGCAGCTTGTTCAGTTGCGCGTGTTCAAGGCTTTGCTCGGCGCTTTCGAACTGCGCTGCCGAGTACATCATGGTCGGGTCGAGCAGGCGCTCGAACAGCGCGTTGCCCAGGTCGTAATGGGCAAGGATATTGCGCCGCGAGCCACGCTGGCTGTTGCGGTTGAACCCGTGCAGCAGGCGCAGCGCCGGGCGCCCCAGGCGGGCCAGGCCGCCTTCCATGGCATCGAGCACATCGAGGTTGGCGACGAACAGCCGGGTCACCGCGCCCAGGTCCGGGCTGTGCCAGTAGCCGTGGATATACGCCTCGCCGGCACCGATGGAGCCGTTGCTGGCCACCAGCCCCCACAGCGCGTCGTCCAGCACCTGCACCTCGGCTTGCAGTGGGCTTGCGGCGTCGCCGAAGCTCAGGGTTTCGCCCTGGCAAAGCAGGCGCAGGTGGCCATGGCGCAAGCGTTTGAGCTGAGCGATGACGGCGCTTCGGCCCAGCCCGCCGAGCAACGGGCTCAGGCCTGCCGACTTGCTAACGCTCAGGGTGTTGTTGGGCATTGTCGAGTTCCTCGTTTGCGGGGTGGCCCAGCGCCAGGTTGCCCTGGGTCGGGGTGTGGTCGTGCACGGGAGTACGTTTGAGCAGCAGGCGCAGGGCCTGCCAGTAAATGGCCGAAACGGTGCGCAGGCTGGCCCAGGGAAATGCCAGCACATGCCTGTGCAGTGCCGTGCGGTCCAGCGGCTGGCGTTGCAGTGCCAGGTCGGCCTGGAACACCTTCGCGCCGTCGCGCCAGTTCTGCATCTGGATGCGCACGTGCGGCCCTTCGAGGGCGAAGCGCAGGCGGTACTGCATGTCCACAGGCAGAAACGGCGAAACGTGGAACGCCTTGGCCATGGCGAACGGCTGGTCCAGGTTGCCCTGCACCGGCAGCACATAGTGAAAACGCTCGCGCCACGGCGTGTTGCGCACCTCCAGCAGAATCGCCGAAAGCTGGCCGTGCAGGTCGTGGCAGAAGTAGAAGCTCACCGGGTTGAACGACAAGCCCCAGCAGCGCGGCTGGGTCAGCAGGTGCACGGCGCCTTCGCAGGCTTGCCCGGTGGCCTCGGCCACCAGTTGCCGCGCGGCGTCGGCCAGGCTTGTGCCGCTGCCAGTCAGGGCCGGCAGGTAGTCGCGTTCACGCAGGCTCATCGGCGCCCAGCGCGAGCGCCCCAGGCAGCGCGACAGGCGCAACAGCGCAGGCCACTCGTCCAGGTGCAGGTACAGCATGCCGGTGCGGTAACGGAAGGCGTGGGGGCGGGGTGTCAGGCGCTGATGGCTGACCCAGCCGTGGCACAGGCTGCTGTTCACAGCTGTTCCCCAAAATGCTCGGCCACTTGCAGGGCACTAAGCACGCCGTCTTCATGGAAACCATTGCCCCAGTAAGCGCCGCAGTAGTAGCTGTGTTGCTGGCCTTGCAACTCGGCGTGGCGGGCCTGGGCGGCGAGGGCCGGCAAGCTGTACTGGGGGTGTGCGTATTCGAAGCGGGCGAGGATTTGCGCCGGGTCTATCTGCGCGGTCTGGTTGAGGCTGACGCAGAAGGTCACCGGCGCCTCGATGCCTTGCAGGATGTTCATGTTGTAGGTCAGCGCGGCGGGTGCCTCATCGCTGCCGCCCAGGCGGTAGTTCCAGCTGGCCCAGGCCTTTCGCCGCTTTGGCAGCAGGCGTGTATCGGTGTGTAGCACCACATCGTTGGCGGCGTACTGCAGTGCGCCGAGCACCCCACGCTCCTGGGCGCTGGGCGCCTCCAGCAAAGCCAGCGCCTGGTCGCTGTGGCAGGCGAACACCACGCTGTCGAAACGTTCGCTGCCTGCGGCGCTGTCGAGGGTGACGCCGCCTTCATCACGGCTCACCCGGCGCACCGGGCATGACAGGCGGATGCGCTCTGCAAAAGGCTTGCACAGCGGCTCGATGTAGCTGCTCGAACCGCCCTCGATCACCCGCCATTGCGGGCGTTGGTTGACCGACAACAAGCCGTGGTTACGGCAGAACCGCACGAAGAACTGCAACGGGAAACCGAGCATGCCGAGCGGCGCCATGGACCAGATCGCCGCGCCCATGGGCAGGATGTAGTGGTCGATGAAGCGCTTGCCGTAACCCTGCGCCAGCAGGTAGCTGCCAAGGGTTGCGTCAGGGCTGATGCGTTGGTTGTCGAGGTCTTCGATCACCTGGCGGTTGAAACGCAGGATGTCGCGCAGCATGCCCCAGAACGCCGGGCTGAGCAGGTTGCTGCGCTGGGCGAACAGGGTGTCGAGGTTGTGGCCGTTGTATTCCAGGCCGCTGCGCGGGTCGTGCACCGAAAAGCTCATTTCGGTTGGCCGCGTAGGCACCTTGAGCTGGTCGAGCAGGCGAATGAAGTTCGGGTAGGTCCAGTCGTTGTAGACGATGAAACCGGTGTCGACCGCATAGGCCTGGCCGCGCACCTGCACCTTGACGGTGTGGGTGTGGCCACCGATGCGCGCGTCGGCCTCGAACACAGTGACTTCATGCTTACGTGACAGCAGGTGAGCGCAGGTCAGGCCGGCGATGCCGCTGCCGATAATGGCGATACGCATGGTTTATTCCTGGGAATTGCGGGCCAGACGCTGGCCCAGTTTCAGCCGCCAGCGCCCCGGCAGCGCGCCAAGCAGGCGCAATACCAAGGTGAACAGGGCCGGGAAGTTGATTTCCAGCGGTCGCCGCTGCAGGCGCGCGGCGATGTGCCGGGCGGCGCGCTCGGCGCTCCACAGTTGCGGCATGGCGAAGTCGTTGCGCTGTGTCAGTGGCGTATCGACGAAGCCTGGGTTGATCAGGGTGACGTCGATGCCTTCCTTGATCAGGTCGATGCGCAGCGACTCCAGCAGATAGCGCAGCGCCGCCTTGGACGCACCGTAGGCGCCGGCGCGTTGCAGCGCGAGCCAGGTCACCGAACTGCTGGTGACCGCCAGGTGCGGCCGCTGGCCTGCCCGCAACAGCGGCAGGGCGGCAGCGATGCAGTGGCTGGCACCGAACAGGTTGGTGCGCAGCACCCGCTCCAGCAGCGCGGTATCGAGCTGGCCGGGTTCGAAGTATTCGCAGGTGCCGGCATTGAGCACCATCAGGTCCAGCGCGCCCCATTGCTCTCGAATATGCTCGGTGATGGCGGCGACTTGCTGCGGGTCATCGATATCGCCGACGGCCAGCAGCACCTGCTCCGGATAGCGTGCGGCCAGGTCCAGCAGCGGCTTGGCCCGGCGTGCGCTGAGTGCGACGTGATGGCCCTGTTCCAGCAGCAGGAGCGCCAGTGCCGCGCCGATACCGCTGCTGGCGCCGGTCAGCCAGCAGCGGCTCATGCCAGCCTGCCTTTGAGCCAGCGAATGGCGCTGCCCATCACTGGCACATGCTCGTACAGCAAGGCGCCGGCGTCGTAGTAGTCCTGGTGAAAATACACGCGCTCGCGCCACTGCAGGTGGCTGCAGCCTTGCACGCTGATCGCGCGCCCGCTATTTAGCCGCGGATGGCTAAACCGCAAGGTCCAGCGCAGGTAGCCGTGGCCGGGGGCGATTTCGTCAGCGCCTTCGAACTGGTAGCTGATATCGCGGGCGTTGGCGTAAAGCTCGGCGAAATATTGGTGCAGGGCAGGGAGGCCGCTGAGCCGGTGCAGTGGGTCGCGGAAGGTGATGTCGTCGCTGTATATCTCGGCCAGCCGGTCGAGGTTATTCGCGTCGAGGGTGGCGAAGCGTTCGGCGAAGGTTTGCAGGTAGGTGGACATGCTTTAGGCCTGTACAACGCTTGATTGTTGTACAGGTATAGCGCACGGCTTAGCGGAAAGCTATACAGAGAAAGATATTTGTATAGATTTTGATTCTGCCCGCTGCGCACGCGGTCAGGGTGTAGGAGCGGCCTTGTGTCGCGAAAGGGCTGCGCAGCAGCCCCGGTGATTGTGCGAGAGGGTGAGATCTTGGGGCTGCTACGCAGCCCTTTCGCGACACAAGGCCGCTCCTACACCGCGTCGCTGGTGGTTTCAGCCCCGTACCATCGGCTCCGGCAGCCCTTTGACACCAGGGTTCAATGCAAACACCCCGCCTGCCAATGGCTGATCCCGCAGATCCACCCCTTGAGGGCGAATCGAGGTCACAAACAGCGTGTCGAGCTGCGGCCCACCAAACGCACACATGGTTGGCTTCTTCACCGGCAATTCCAGCGCCCGGTCCAGCTTCCCCTCGGGGGTAAAGCGCAGCACCTGGCCCGAGTCGATGGCGCAGATCCAGTAACAGCCCTCGGCATCCACTGCCGCCCCGTCCGGCCGGCCGGGGTGCGCGTTCATATCGACGAACACCCGGCGATTGTGTGGGGTGCCGCTGTCGATGTCATAGTCGAACGCCCAGATCAATTGCACGTTGGGGTGCGAGTCACTCAGGTACATGGTTCTGCCATCCGGGCTGAATGCCAGGCCATTGGGGACCGTAAGCCCGGTTAGCTGTGCCTGCAGCATTGGCACGGCGCCAGCCACGCCTTGCTCATGGCGATACATTGCACCTGCTTGCTCGACCCCCATGCTGGTTTGCATTGTCCCGGCCCAGAAACGCCCTTGCCGGTCGCAACGCCCGTCGTTGAAGCGCATACCGGGCAGCGCGTGGTTCACACCCGCGCGTTTCTCGGCGTGCAGGCGCCCGTCGGCTTGCGGCGTGAGTTTGAAAATTCCGCTTTGCTGGGCTCCCAGCCAGTGCCCCTCCGGGCTGCGCGCAATGCAGCCGAGCATTTCATCGGCAGTCCAGTAGCTGAAATGACCGTCCAACTGCCAGCGATGCAGACGTCCGGCCGGGATGTCGACCCAGTACAGGGCGTTTTCCTGTGGCTGCCATACCGGGCTCTCGCCCGTGGCATTACGGGCATTGATGATCAGTTCGGCGTTCATCGGGTGCTCCTTGTGGTCAGTCGCCGAACGGGCCGGCAGCAGTGAAGGCGCCGCCTTGCAGGCGGGCGGTGGCGTCGTCGGCGGCAGCCTGGGGCTGTTGCTCGAGCTGGGTGCGAAAACGCTCCGAGCTGTCCTGTGGGTTGAAGCCAAGGTGGGCTGCGTAGCGGTTGCTCCACCACAGGTCGCGGTTGGCCGACACGCCATAGACCACGGTGTGGCCAACGTCTTCGGCCAGCAGGGCGCGCTCCACCAGGTGAGCGAGGTCGGCATAGCTGAGCCAGGTCGACAACATGCGCAGGTTGCGCGGGGCGGGGAACGAGGAGCCGATGCGCAAACTCACGGTTTCGATGCCATAGCGGTGGTAATAGAAGGTCGCCAGGTCCTCGCCGTAGGCCTTCGACAGCCCGTAGTAGCAGTCCGGGCGGCGCGGGGAGTGGGCGTCGACCAGTTCGTCCTGCGGGTAGAACCCGGTGACGTGGTTGGAGCTTGCGAAGACCACGCGCTTGATGCCGTGTTTGCGCGCGGCTTCATAGATATGGAAAGTGCCGACGATATTGGCCTGCAGAATCTCTTCGAACGCACGCTCGGTGGAGATCCCGCCCAGGTGCACGATGGCATCCACGCCTTCTGCCAGTGCCAGCACGCCGGCCTTGTCGGCCAGGTTGCAGCTGATGACTTGTTCATGGTCGCCGGCAGGTGGCGCCATGGCGCTGATGTCAGAGGCGCGCACCACATTGGCGTGGGCCTGCAACGCTTCACGCAGAATTTGCCCAAGGCCGCCGGCAGCGCCAGTCAGCAGCAGGCAGTTGAAGGGTTTTGCAGTGGGAGTCTGGGGCACGGTAAAACCTTGTCATTAATTGAAAGAACAACACCGGGCACGTTTCAAGTTGCCCGGTGACGGTGGCTTACATGAAGTTGTACTGCACCCCGATACGCCAGCGAGCCTGGCGGTCATCGGTGGTGGAGTTGACTTTGATATCCCCCACTTCCATGAACGGCGCCCATGCTTTGTTGAGCTTGTACTTGACGATCAAGTTCTGCTCGTAGTCGCTTTTCTTGTTGTCGTAGCGGATATAGTCGGTATCGAAGTAGATGTACTGATACTCGAAGGCCCAAGGGCCTTTGGGGGTATAGCCGAGCCAGCCTTCCAGGCGCGTAGTGTTCTGGTTGTCCTTGGCGCGGTCATCTTTGCTGCGGTCGATCTGGTCGCGGTCCAGGCTACGCGCGTCGTGGCGCACGCGGGTGGCGACGTACCAGGTGTCGCTGATCTTGTAGTTGTACTTCAGGCCGAACTTGTAAGTGGTCGCATCCTTGGAGCTGTCCATCTGGAAGGCGGGGGTCAGCGTCGACTTGGGGCTCAACTTGTAGTTGTAGTCCACAGTGAATTCATGGCCATTGTTGACAATGTTGTCGTACGCGACGTCTTCCCGGTCGCCGGCAGTCTTGTATTTGATCTCGGCGGCAAAGCCCAGCCCATTATCCTTGCGGTAATTGAGCTTGATGCGGTCGGAGTGAATGCTGTCGTCTTCGGTAAAACCGTGTCGGTAGTTGATGCTGGCCGAGTCTGCGCAAGCGTAGAAGGACAGGCCGAGCGTACTGACGGCAATGAGGCGGCGGAGTGTGTTGTTCATGCGATCTTCTTTTTTTGTTTTTGTTGAGGACGTTATGAGGCGTGTGGCGAAGGGTATCGGTGTGGGTGAGGTCGCTCCGTGATTTTTCGAATAAGTTATCGTACGACTTTGCGGCTGTCTACGATTTCTTTGAATGTTGTCTGATCACTTCTGTTGATGGCTCTAGAATAGGCATTTAGAGGGCGTTGTCGTCTGGTGGTTGTTGGTGTTGAGCGTGGGATAGCACCAAAATCCGGCCTTTAAATCAGTTTTAAAGAGGTGCTTTTCAAAAGTTGTATGATGACGTAGGATTCTTCCCAGAGCGTGACTCCCCCGCCACAAATCCAATAAGAAGGCACAGACGTCCATGATCATCACCGCTGTAAACGTGCAGATTTTTTCCTACCCCACACGCCGCGCCGTAGACAGCGCCGGCCATGCCCACCCCGGCGACGTGACCCAGGCCAAGATGGCGCTGCTGCGCATCCGTACCGAATGCGGCCACGAAGGCTACGCGTTGGGCGCCCCCGAACTGATCCGCCCCTATGTCCTCGACAACTTCGTGCGCAAGGTACTGGTTGGCGCCAACGCCTTCGACCGCGAAAAAATCTGGCATGACCTGGCGCACTGGCAGCGTGGCAGCGCCAGCCAGCTCACCGACCGCGCCCTGGCGCTGGTGGAGCAGGCGCTGTGGGACTGGGCCGGGCGCAAGCTCGGCGTGCCGGTGTACAAGTTGATTGGCGGCTACCGCGATAAGGTGCCGGCCTATGGTTCCACCATGTGCGGCGATGAGCTGCCGGGCGGGCTGTCTACCCCTGAGGAATACGGCCGCTTCGCCGAAACCCTGGTCAAGCGCGGCTATAAAGCCATCAAGCTGCACACCTGGATGCCGCCGGTGTCGTTCGCCCCAAGCGTGGCCATGGATATCAAGGCCTGCGCCGCAGTGCGCGAGGCGGTTGGCCCGGACATCGCACTGATGATCGACGGCTACCACTGGTACAGCCGCACCGAAGCGCTGACCATCGGCCGAGCCCTGGAAAAGCTCGACTTCGCCTGGTTCGAAGAACCCATGATGGAAGACTCCGCCGAGAGCTACGCCTGGCTTGCCGGCCAGCTGGATATCCCGGTGCTGGGCCCGGAAAGCCTGGGTGGCAAGCACCTGAGCCGGGCCAGCTGGGTGAAGAACGATGTCTGCGATATCCTGCGTGCCGGGGTGGCCGGGGTGGGGGGTATCGCGCCGTGCCTGAAGGTTGCGCACATGGCCGAATCATTCGGCATGGACTGCGAAATCCACGGCAACGGGGCGGCGAACCTTGCCGTGGTCGGCGCCATCAAGAACTGCACCTGGTACGAGCGCGGCCTGTTGCACCCATTCCTCGACTACGACGAGGTGCCGGCCTACCTCAAGCGCCTGGTCGACCCGATGGACCAGGACGGTTTCGTTCACCTGTCGAGCCTGCCGGGCCTGGGTGAAGACATCGACTTCGACTACGTCGAGACCAATACGCTGCAGAGCTTCTGATTCGTGTCATGGCGGTGCGCGGGTTCGCGCACCGCCCGAGAGTCCAATAACTATAAAAAGGCTATCTCACATGAGCGTTCTTCCCACAGTCTGGGCGGGGGTCCTGGCCGCATCGCTGGCGCTGGCCCCGGTCCCTGCTGCATTCGCCAAAACCCCGGCCGACCAGCTGATCGTCGGCATGAGCATGATCAACCTGTTGTCCCTGGACCCGGCTGCCGCTACCGGGCTGGATGTCTCGGAGGTCAATGCCAACCTCTACGACATGCTGCTGGTGCAGGACGTGCGCCAGCCCGACAAGCTGGTGCCGGCGCTGGCCGAAAGCTGGCAGGTCAGCGACGACCGCAAGACCTTGACCTTCAAGCTGCGCCAGGGCGTCAAGTTCCAGTCCGGGAACCCGCTGACTGCCGAAGACGTCGCCTGGTCGCTGCAGCGTGTGCTCAAGCTCAACCTGGCCCTGGCTTCGACCTGGAAAGCCTACGGCTTCACCGCAGGCAACGCCGCGCAAACCCTGCGCGCCGTCGACGAGCACACCTTCGTGGTCGAGCTGCCGCGCCCAACCGACCCGCAACTGGTGCTCAACACCCTGGCCACCTCGCCGAGCGCGTTCATCCTCGACCGCAAAGTGGTGCAGCAGCACCAGAAGGGCGATGACATGGGCGGCGCCTGGCTAACCACCCACGCCGCCGGCAGCGGGCCGTTCATCCTCAAGGACTGGCGCGCCAACGACGTCATCCTGATGAACCGTTTCGACGGCTACTGGGGCGGCCCGGCCAAGCTCAAGCGCATCGTCATGCGCAACATGACCGAGTCGCAGTCGCTGCGCCTGATGGTCGAGCGCGGCGACCTGGACCTGGCCAAGGGCATGTCGGCGCCCGATATCGAAGCGCTGGAGAAGTCAGACAACGTTCGCACCCAGACTGTACAGCGCGGCACCTTGTATTACGTGGCGCTGAGCGTAAAGAACAAGCCCTATGACGATGTGCGGGTGCGCAAGGCCGTGCGCTCGCTGATCGACTATCAAGGCATCAACCAAACCGTGATGCCGCACTATGGCCAGCTCAACCAGCGCCCGCTGCCGCTTGGCCTGCCGGCGCGCCTGGATGACCCGGGTTACACGCTGAACGTCGCCGAGGCGAAAAAACTGCTGGCTGAGGCCGGCTACCCGAACGGTTTCAAGACCACCATTCGCGTGCTCACAGAGCCGCCGTTCATCAATATTGCCTCCAGCCTGCAATCGACCCTGGCCCAGGCCGGCATCCAGGCCACCATCGTTACTGGCACCGGCAACCAGATCTACGGCGCCATGCGCGAACGCAGCTTCGACATGCTGGTCGGGCGTGGCGGCGGCGGGGCCGAGCGCCATCCGCATTCGAGCCTGCGCACCCTGGTGTACAACCCGGACAACCGCGACGAAGCCAAGCTGAGCAACTTCCAGGGCTGGCGCACCTCGTTCTACAGCCCGGAGCTGAACAGCCTGATCGAGCAGGCTGAGGTCGAGCCTGACAAAGCCCGTCAAATGGCCCAGTACCAGCAGATCCAGCAGACCCTGGACACCCAGGTGGGCGCGATTCTGCCGATTTCGCAGATGACCGACACCGTGGTGCTGTACCACGACGTGCAGGACTACCAGGGCCATACCGCCGCCACCACGCGTTACAAAGACGTCTACAAGTCGCGTTGAGGGGCCGGGGCTCGCCCCGCACCCCGGTGACCGCTTTTTCAGGAGCCCGTTATGTTTGCTTCGACTGCCTCTGTGCTGGGTACTCGCGTGTCAGGTACCGCCCGCAGGGCCGGCACGGTCATGGTGACCCTGCTTGGCCTGCTGGCGCTGACCTTTTTCATTGGCCGGGTGATGCCGCTGGACCCGGTGCTGGCTGTGGTCGGCCCCGACGCCGATAGCTCCACCTACGACCAGGTGTACCGGGCCATGGGCCTGGACAAGCCGATCTGGACCCAGTTCGGCCTGTACCTGAATGACCTGCTGCACGGCGATTTTGGCAACGCGCTGCTGACTGGCCACCCGGTGCTGGATGACATCAGGCGAGTCTTCCCGGCCACCATCGAGCTGGCCACCCTGGCGATTCTGTTCGGTGTGCTGATCGGCCTGCCGCTGGGTGTGGTCGCAGCCAGTAACCAGGGGCGAATTGGCGACCATGTGGCGCGGGTCATCACCTTGTTTGGCTACTCCACGCCGATTTTCTGGGTCGGCATGATGGGCCTTCTGGTGTTCTACGCCTGGCTCGGCTGGGCAGGCGGGGCAGGGCGCATCGACCTTGCCTATGACGGTATGGTCGATGAGGTCACCGGCCTGTTGCTGATCGACACTGCGCTTGCCCGCGATTGGGATGCCTTCAGCAGCGCGCTGCGCCATATCGTGCTGCCGGCGCTGATTCTGGGCCTCAACTCGGTGGCCTACATCAGCCGCATGACCCGCAGCTTCATGCTCGAACAGCTGTCCCAGGAATACATCATCACCGCACGGGTCAAGGGCCTGTCGCGCCGCCAGGTGGTGTGGAACCACGCGTTTCGCAACATCCTCGTGCAGTTGCTGACCGTGGTCGCCCTGGCCTACGGCTCGCTGCTCGAAGGAGCGGTGCTGATCGAAACCGTCTTTGCCTGGCCGGGCTTCGGCCAGTACCTGACCAGCAGCCTGATGCTTGGCGACATGAACGCGGTGATGGGTTGCGTGCTGGTGATCGGCCTGATCTTCGTGGCGCTGAACCTGATCAGCGACGCCCTGTACAAGGTCTTCGACCCAAGAACCCGCTGACATATCGGGGTTGCCCTATAGGAAGCTGGATAGCGTGGGAGCGGGCTTGCCCCGCGATAGCGGTGGTGAAGGTGACAGAGCCATCGCGGGGCAAGCCCGCTCCCACGCTAACCGGTCAACGTTGATGCTATCGGCCTGGTGCCGTGAAGGGGCGCAAAGCGGCGCCCACCGAATAATAAAAAAAAGGATGTCCACATGAAGTCAATATTCCCGCCGCTGCGCACCGCCTTGCTCGGCACTGCGCTGCTGCTCGGCCCGCTGGCCGCCGTGCAGGCGAAAACCCCGGCCGATCAGCTGATCGTCGGCATGAGCATGGTCAACCTGTTCTCCATCGACCCGGCCAACGCGCCGGGCCTGGATGCCTCGGGGGTCAATGCCAACCTGTACGACACCCTGATCAAGCGCGACAACGGCAGCCCGGACAAGCACCTTGGGCAACTGGCCGAGCGCTGGACGGTGAGCGACGACGGCAAGCAGATCACTTTTTACCTGCGCCCCGACGTCAAGTTCCACTCAGGCAACCTGCTCACCGCCGAAGACGTCGCCTGGTCGCTGTACCGGGTAATGAAACTCAACTACGGCCTGGCCACCACCTGGAAGGCCTATGGCTACAGCAGCGAAAACATCCAGCAACTGATCCGCGCCGTGGACGCCCATACCCTGGTGGTGGAGCTGCCGCAGCCGACCGACCCATTGCTGGTGATCGACTCGCTGGCGGTGTCGCCAAGCGCCGTGGTGGTGGACCGCCAACAGGTGCTCAAGCATGAGAAGAACGACGACCTCGGGGCGGCGTGGCTGGTCACCAACGAAGCCGGCAGTGGCCCGTTCACCCTGAGCAAATGGAGCGCCAACGATGCGCTGGTGATGACCCGCTTCGACGGCTACTGGGCAGGCCCGGCCAAGATGAAGCGGGTGCTGGTGCGGCACATGACCGAGTCGCAGTCGCTGCGCCTGATGCTCGAACGCGGCGACCTGGACCTTGCCTACGGCATGGCGGCGCCCGACATCAAGGCCATCGAAAGCTCGGACAAGCTGCAGGTGCAGGCGCTGCAACGCGGCACCATGTACTACGTGGCCATGAGCATGAAACAGCCCGAGTTCGCTAACCAGAAAGTCCGCGAAGCGGTGCGCAACCTGATCGACTACAAGGGCCTCGACGAGCAGGTCATGCCGCACTACGGCAAGCTCAACCAGCAGCCGATGCAGCTTGGGCTCCAGGCGCGCCTGCCGGACCCTGGCTACAAGATGGATGTCGCCAAGGCCAAGGCATTGCTGGCCGAAGCCGGCTATCCGCAGGGCTTCACCACCACCATCCGCACGCTGTCCGAGCCGCCATTCATCGATATTGCCGCACGCATGCAGTCGACCCTGGCCGAAGGGGGCATCAAGGCGCAAATCGTCACCGGCACCGGTAACCAGGTATACGGCGCCATGCGCGCGCGCAACTTCGACATGATCGTTGCCCGCGGCGCCGAGCGCTATCCGCACCCGTACTTCAGTCTGCGCACGTTCGTGTACAACCCCGACAACAGCGACAGCGCCGGGTTGCCTAACTTCCAGGGCTGGCGCGCCTCGTTCTACAGCCCACAGCTCAACACCTTGATCGACCAGGCCGGCGTCGAACGGGACGCCGGCAAGCGCCTGGCGCTGTATCACCAGGCGCAGGAGCTGTACGACAAGCAGGTCGGGCCGATCATGGTGGTGTCGCAGATGACCGACACCGCGGTGAGTGCCGTCGACATCAAGGGCTTTACCGGCGATGACGCCGAGGCCACCCGTTACCTGGGCGTCTACAAGCAGCGCTGAGCACCACCGGCGGTGCCTGCGGGCACCCCGGTGGCCATGATTTCACCTTGAGAACATGCCGATGATTGCCAACATGTCTTCTACCGAAACTGCCGCCAAGCGGCCGCAGGATACACCCAGCTCAAGCCTTGAGGCGCTGGGCAAGAGCAGCCTGCGCGTATTGCGCCTGCTGGTGCGCAACCCGATGACCCTGGCCGGCTTGCTGGTGGCCCTGCTGCTGATCGTGGTCGCCGCCTTCGCGCCGTGGATCGCCACCCACGACCCGGTGGTGCAGAACCTTGCCAACGCGCTGCAAGCCCCAGGCGCTGCGCATTGGTTCGGCACCGACGAATATGGCCGCGACATCTTCAGCCGGCTGGTCTACGGCGCCCGCATCACCCTGTACATCATTGCCCTGGTGACCATCATCGTCGGCCCCATCGGGCTGTTCATCGGCACCGTCTCGGGCTATTTCGGCGGCGTCATCGACACTGTGTTCATGCGCATCACCGACATCTTCATCTCGTTCCCAAGCCTGGTGCTGGCGCTGGCGTTCATTGCGGCCCTCGGCCCTGGCCTGGAACATGCCGTGGTGGCCATCGCGCTGACCTCCTGGCCGCCAATCGCGCGCCTGGCGCGGGCCGAAACCCTGTCGCTGCGCAAGGCCGATTTTGTCGTGGCGGTAGAGCTGCAAGGCGCATCGTCGAGCCGCATCATCCTGCGCCACATCGTGCCGATGTGCCTGTCGTCGGTGATCATCCGCCTGACCATGAACATGGCCGGCATCATCCTCACCGCCGCCGCCCTGGGCTTTCTCGGACTCGGCGCGCAGGCACCGCTGCCGGAGTGGGGCGCGATGATCTCCACCGGCCGGCGCTACATGCTCGAGTGCTGGTGGCTGGTGGCAGTCCCCGGGGCTGCGATCATGCTGGTGAGCCTGGCGTTCAACCTGCTGGGCGATGGCCTGCGGGACATTCTCGACCCGCGTAGCGAATAACCGGAGGCCCTATGTCAACGCCAAAGATCCATGTCGATTCGCTCAACGTGCGCTTCGTCAACGGCAAGAAAGTGATGCACGCGGTGCGCGATGTGTCGTTCAGCCTGGGCCAGGAAAAACTCGCCATCGTCGGCGAGTCGGGCTCGGGCAAGTCCACCGTCGGGCGCAGCCTGCTCAAGCTGCACCCGGCCAGCGCGCAGATTACGGCCAAGGCCATGCAGTTCGGTGATGTCGACCTGCTCGGCGCCGGCGAACGGGCCATGCAGAAGATTCGCGGCCAGCGCATCTCGATGATCATGCAAGACCCTAAGTATTCGCTTAACCCGGTGGTAAAAGTGGGCGAGCAGATCGCCGAGGCGTACCTGGCGCACCACAAGGCCAGCCGCAGCGAAGCCCGTGAGCGGGTGCTGCTGATGCTGGAAAAGGTCCATATCCGCGACCCCAAGCGGGTCTACAACCTGTACCCCCACGAGGTCAGCGGCGGCATGGGCCAGCGCATCATGATCGCCATGATGGTGATCACCAACCCTGAGGTGATCATTGCCGATGAGCCTACGTCGGCACTGGATGTGTCAGTGCGCCAGCAGGTGCTCAGCGTGCTTGAAGAGTTGGTGGTCGAGCAGCAGATGGGGCTGATCTTCGTCAGCCACGACCTGAACCTGGTGCGCAACTACTGCGACCGGGTGCTGGTGATGTATGCCGGGCGGGTGGTCGAGTCGCTGGCTGCCTGTGACCTGCAATACGCCGAACACCCCTATACCCGTGGCCTGCTGGCCGCCTTGCCGAGCATGGACAACCGCCGCGCGCGCTTGCCGGTGCTGCAACGCGACCCCCTGTGGCTGACCTGCTGAGGTAACCGAGATGTCCATGATCCAAGCACATGCATTGAACCTGAGCTTTGGCCTTGGCGCCGGGCTCAACCAGGTGTTGCACGACGTCAACCTGAGCGTCGAGGACGGCGAATCGTTCGGCCTGGTCGGCGAGTCCGGTTCGGGCAAGACCACGGTGCTGCGCTGCCTGGCCGGGCAGTATCGGCACTGGAGCGGGGCGCTGAGCATCGGCGGGGTGCCGTTGCAGCACAAGCTGCCCAAGGAGCACTTTCGCAAGGTGCAGATGGTGTTCCAGGACCCGTATGGCTCGCTGCACCCACGCCATACCATCGACACGGCGCTGCGCGAGCCATTGATCATCCATGGCCTGGACGAACGCGATGACCGTATCAACGACATTCTGCTGAAGGTCGGGCTCAATGACAGCTTCCGCTACCGCTACCCGCACCAGTTGTCAGGCGGGCAGCGCCAGCGTGTGGCGATTGCCCGCGCACTGATTCTGCAGCCACGGGTGTTGTTGCTCGACGAGCCCACCTCGGCGCTGGATGTGTCGGTCCAGGCCGAGATCCTCAACCTGCTGGCTGACCTGCGCCAGCGCGAGAAACTCACCTACCTGATGGTCACCCACGACTTGGGCGTGGTCAGCCACCTGTGTGACAAAGTGGCGGTGATGCAGCAGGGGCGCATTGTCGAGCGCCTGGACAGCCAGGCGCTGAGCCAGGACCTCGCCAGCCATGAATACACCCGCATGCTGGTGCAAGCCAGCCGTGACTTCAGCGCCGATACGCCCATGGCCGCCCGCGCCTAGCCCAAGGACCCCCCATGCCCCACTGCACCATCGATTGCCCCACCACCCTGGCCCAGCGGGTAGGCGAACAAACGCTGCTGAGCACCGTGCACGACGCCATCGACGCCAGCGGCCTGTTCCAGCCCGGCGAAATCAAGGCCCGCCTGAATACCTTCAGCCATTACCGCTGCGGCGCCGGCCAGGATGATTTTGTCCACATCGCCCTGCATGTGCTGGGCGGGCGCACCGAGCAGCAGTGCCGCAGCCTCGGCATGGCAGTAGTGGCGGCGCTGGTGGCGTTGCTGCCCGAGGTCAAGGCGCTGTCAGTGGATGTGCAGCAGATGCCCCGCGAAACCTTCGTCAACCGCCGTCAGTACCTTGAGCATCAAGGGCTGAACGCCTGACGCCACGCATTGGTTCAAAACAACAACAAGGAAGACCCTGCATGCGCAACCCGACACTTCTCGCCACCCTGGCCATGACCTGCAGTATGCCGCTGTGGGCGGTACAAGCCCCGGTCAAGGTCCAGGTGCCAACCCTGGCCTACGATGATCAGCAGATCATCCTGGTGTGGGAAAAGCCCGCTAACCACGCCGATATCGTCGACTACCATGTGTACGCCAATGGCAAGTTGCTGGGCAGCAGCAACACCAACAACGGCGAGGTCTCGCCGGCCAAGCCGTACATCGATCGCTTCTACCAGCAGGACGTGCACAACTTCCACCACCGCATCGCCATCCACAGCTACACCGCCCAAGGCCTGAAGCCCGACACCGAATACCGCTTCACCGTGCGTTCGGTGGACCGTAACGGCAAGGAGTCTGCACCAAGCGCGGCCGTGGCTCAGCGCACCACCCCGGTGCCGGCGCTGTTCGATGTGAAGCGCTACGGCGCCAAGGGCGATGGCAGCACCCTCGATACCGCCGCAATCCAAAGCGCCATCGATGCCTGCAGCGTGGGCTGCAAGGTGTTGCTGCCGGCCGGTACCTACAAAAGCGGGGCGCTGTACCTGAAGAGCAACATGACCCTGGAAATCGCCGAAGGCGCGACCTTGCTCGGGTCTGAACGGGCCGAGGACTACCCGCGCGACGGTTATATCCAGTACCCGTATTCCACCACCGTACGCCCGGCGTCGCTGATCAACGCCTTGCCCCGTGACCCACGCAAGCACCAGGCGTTCGAGAACATCCGTATCGTCGGCAAGGGCACCATCGACGGCAACGGCTGGAAGCGCAACGCCGATGTGCGCGACGAGCGCGGCCAGCCACTGCCGTTCTACCTGCCCAGTGACAACACCCGCTACATGCACGATGGGGTGCTGGCCAAGGCGCAGGTCGAGCGGGCGGTGGCCGAAGGCATGAACGTCAAGGACGCCTATGGGCAGATGCGCTCGTCGTTGATTACCCTGCGCGATGTTACCAACGTGTTCTATGGCGGCTTCACCGTGCTCAACCCGGCGTACCACGGCATCATGAACCTGGAAACGCGCAATGTGGTGCTGGCCAACACCACCCACAAGACCTACGACGCCAACAACGGTGACGGCATCGAGTTCGCCAACAGCCGGGGCGCGATGGTGTTCAACAACTTCTTCGATACCGGCGATGACTGCGTCAACTTTGCCGCCGGCACTGGCGCCGATGCGGTGCATCAGAAAGCCCAGGAAGATGCGTGGATCTTCAACAACTACTTCCGCAAGGGCCATGGCATGGTGGTTGCGGGCAGCCACACCGGGGCGTGGATTCAGAACATCCTGGCCGAGGACAATGTGTCGGACGGCACCGATGCCGGCCTGCGCATGAAAAGCACCAACTTCATGGGCGGCGGCGCACGGCATGTGACCTTCCGCGATTCGGCGATCCGCAACACGGTCAAGCAGGCGTTCATCTTCACCTTGGACTACAACGACCCCAACGCCAAGCTCGATTACAAGCGCTCGACGGTGGCGGGGCAGTTCCGCGATATCAACGTCAGCGATGTCAGCGTGGAAAACGCAGGCACGGCGGCAATCGAGGTCAAGGGTGACAGCGAGCACAATGCCTTCCACCAGGGCCTGGTGTTCGAGCGGGTACGCTTCAGTGGGCCGGCGCCGGTGAAGATCGAGGGCTTGAAGGATTCACGCTTCGACAACCTGCGCTTCAGCGAAACTACCGGCGCCAATCCATGGCAGGTGAGCAATAGCCAGGGGTTGGCCTTCAGCGATGTAGAGCCTGCGCCCAAGCCCTGAGTGAAATGCGCCAGCCTGTTGTGGCCTCATCGCAGGCTGTCGCCAGCTCCCACAGGGACCGTGCACAGCCGCGATATTGAGGCCTGGCTCAGATCACTGTGGGAGCTGGCGCCAGCCTGCGATTGGGCTGCAGCGCAGCCCCATGGGCCGATCTGCCTTACTCCCCGTAGAACGCCTGCACCTGCTGCGCCTCGCGCAGGCGCATGCGGCTGTTGCTCAGGTGCAGGTACATCGCGGCGCGTGCGGCATCTACCTGGCGGCTGGCGATGGCATCGAAGATCTGCTGATGCTCCACATTGATGCCCGCCAGGTAAGTGCTGCGGCTGCTTTGCCCGGTGTAGGCGGAGTTCATGCGGGTACGCGGGATCATCTTGGTGCCCAGGTGCTTCATGATGTCGATCAGGTACTGGTTGTCCGCCGCCTTGGCGATCTTCAGGTGGAACTGAAAATCGGCATTGGTGGTGCTGCCGGACTTCTCCGGCCCCTGCATCAACGCCTCCAGCGCCTGGGCGAGCTCTTCGAGCGCCTGCGGCGTTGCGCGCTCGGCGGCCATGCCGGCGGCCTGTACCTCAAGGCTCAGGCGAAACTCCAGCAAGTCGAGTACATCTGACAACAGCCCAATGGTGGCGGGGCCTACGTTGAAGCTTTCTGGCGCCGGCATATCGAGCACGAAGGTGCCGACACCATGGCGCGTCTCAACCAACCCGGCGGCCTGCATGCGCGACAGTGCCTCGCGCACCACCGAGCGGCTGACGCCTTCGGCCTGGATGATCGATGCTTCAGTGGGCAACTTGTCGCCGCGTTTGAGGGTGCCTTCACGCATGCGCTGGGCGAAGCGTTCTACCAACTGCTCGGCGAGGCGACGGGGCTTTTGCAGGGCGCTAGGGGTTTGATCCGGCATTGTTCTGCTCGAGTGTGAACAATGGCCAGTATAATGGCTTTTTTGCGTAAAGCTGCGGGTATAATCGAGCATCTTCCTGTATCGATGGCCTTTTGCAATGCCAGCAGCGACCCCCGATAGACGTCTCAATCTCGCCCAGCAGCTTGTCCACGACCTGTCGCAGCAGATCCTTGCCGGCGAGCTGCCAGCGGGCACCAAGCTGCCCACCGAAGATGCCTTTTCCAAGGCGCGAGGGGTCAGCCGCACGGTGGTTCGCGAAGCCATGTCACGGCTGCAGGCAGAAGGGCTGGTGGAAACCCGGCGCGGTATCGGCACCTTTGTGGTCGACGCCATTCCGGCCGGCGATTTCCAGGCCGCCAGCCCCGGCAAAGGCAGCGCCTATAACGCCGTGGCCATCATCGAACTGCGCCTGTGCCTGGAAGTGGAAGCGGCCGCCATCGCTGCCCAGCGTGCTGGCGCCGAACAGTTGCAGGCCATGCGCGCCGCGCTCGATCAGGCCCACGACCCGCAGCAAGCGCCTTGCACCCGCACCGACTTTGCGTTTCATCTGCAAATAGCCCAGTGCACGGGTAACAGCTTCTTCATCGACAGCATGACCCACCTGGGCAATACCCTGGTGGCGGCGGGTGAGCAGGCGGTGCCGGCGTTAGGTGATGCCATGCAGGTGCGCGAACGTGAGCAGGTATACAGCGCGATTGCCCGCAAGGACGCCGACGCTGCGCGCGCGGCGATGCGCCTGCACCTGACCAATTGCCTGGGCCGTGCACGCGGGGTGGTAGAGGCCGGCAACAGCTGATTGCGCAGCCCGAAAACTTTTTTGCATCCAGTTGGGCTGCTGGTGGGTAGTGATAGTCAGGCGGTGTATTACCGCCTCACCCTAACTTGCCAGGAGTTTCGCGATGACCCGCACATTCGCCCCATACCTGCTCGCTACCGGTTTGCTCGTTGCGCTCGCCCAGCAAAGCGCCCACGCCCAGGCCGCCGTGCCCGATGCGGTCAAAGTACCGGAAGGGCACAGGATCATGCTGGAAACCGTCGGGGTCGGTGAGATCACCTACGAATGCCGCGACAAGGCCAATATGCCCGGCCAGACCGAATGGGTCTTCGTCGGCCCCAAAGCCGTGCTCAACGACCGCAGCGGCAAGGCCGTGGGCGATTATTTCGGCCCGCCTGCGACTTGGCAGGCCAAGGACGGCTCGAAGGTCACCGGCACGCAGCTGGCCGTAGCGCCTGCGGCCAAGGCCGACTTGCCGTACCAACTGGTCAAGGCCAACCCGGCCGAGGGCAAGGGCGCGATGCAGGCCGTAAGCTACATCCAGCGCCTTGCGACCAAGGGCGGGGTAGCACCCGCGAGCGGCTGCACAGCGCAGAGCAAGGGGACCCAGCAGGTGGTCAAGTATCAGGCTGACTACGTGTTCTGGGCGGCCAAGTGACGGCGTTGGCCACTGCGCGCTGATTAATCATCTACGCTCCTCGGCATGCCCCGGCGCAACCGCCGGGGCATCAGTTGCCGCCCAAGGAGTGTGCGCGTATTGAACCTGCCGGCCCCCCCATTTGATTTCCAGGTATGCCTGGCTGCCTGCGCGCAGGGCGACCGGCGAGCGTTGCAGGCACTTTATGACCACGAGGGCGCGCGTCTGCTTGGCGTTGCACGGCGTATCGCCCGGGATCACGCCACCGCCGAAGACATTCTGCACGATGCGTTCATCCGCATCTGGACGGGCGCCGCCAGTTTTGACCCAGCGCGCGGTTCGGCACGAGGCTGGATCTACAGCATCACCCGCCACCTGGCGCTGAACTTTGTACGCGACACCCGGCGTGAGACGCCATTGGATGACCACGAGGTAACGGCTGTGGCCAGTCTTTTCGCAGGCTTTGACGAGCCTCAGTTGTGGACGGGTTCTGCGCGCATAAACCGCTGCGTCGAGCAATTGCAACCGGCGCCCCAGCGCTGCATCCTGCATGCCTATGTCGATGGTTGCAGCCACGCCGAGATCGCCGCTTTGCTGGGCGCGCCGCTAGGTACGGTCAAAGCCTGGATCAAGCGTAGCCTGCAGGCCCTGCGCGAGTGCATGGCATGAACCAGGGTTCTGCAAGCAAAGACCCCGAAGCGTTGCAGACGCTTGCGGGCGAGTATGTGCTGGGCACCTTGGCGGCTGACGAGCAGGCCGAGGTAGTGCAACGCCTGGCCCACGACCCTGCGTTGCAGGCCGCTGTCGATGCCTGGGAGCAGCGTTTGTTGCCGCTTGCCGAGCATGCCGCGCCGCAGCCCCCCAGCCCGCGGCTGTGGAGCCGTATCGAGCGCAGCCTCGGCCATCAGCAGCAGGTGCCGCGCACGCCTTGGTGGCAGCGCTTGGCGCTGTGGCAGGGCGCAAGCGCCGCAGGGCTTGCTGCCAGCCTGCTGCTGGCGGTGTTGCTGCTCACCCAGCAAGCTCCGGCGCCGCGTTATCTGGTGGTGCTGGTGGCGCCTGGTGACAATGCCGCCGGCTGGGTCGTGCAAGCCAGTGATGCGCGCAACATCGAGCTGATTCCGCTGGGCCAGGACCAGGTGCCCGAAGGCATGGTGTTGCAGTTCTGGACCAAGGGCGAGCAGTGGCGGGCGCCGGTATCGCTGGGGTTGGTCAAACCTGCGCAGCAGTATCGGGTACCGCAGCAGGATTTGCCGCCCCTGGAGCCGAACCAGCTGTTCGAGCTGACCCTGGAGAAAGCAGGTGGCTCGCCAACTGGAAGGCCGACTGGGCCGGTGAAGTTTATTGGTCGGGCGTTGAAAGTGATTTGAAGCGAGCGTTGCTTGCTTGACGGGGAACAGGCGCCACGCCAACATCGCCGGCTTGCGCCATTGCTGCTGCGATGGTTGTTCAACGCCGCCAATAAGTGAAAGGACTCATGATCCCCGACAACCACCCCTGCATTGTGTTCGTGCCCCCGCTCAGGGTTGTGCTCCAGCGCGCCGAACAAGAAAAGGGCGCACCGCTTGTGGAAGCGGAAGTGATCCAATTGTGCAACAAGGCCATGTGCATGACCGTGCCGTTTTCGGCCGGCGTGGAGATGGTCCACGAACTGGGGTACGTCGATGTCGTGCCCGAGGACTGCTGGAAAGACTGGCAGCGGCATCGCAGGCAGATCAACGGCGAGCCGGAACCGGGTTTGTGGACGTGGTTGCGTGGGCTATTCAAGTAAGCCACTGCTTGTAGGAGCGGCACGCGGCCGCTCCTACAAAGATCTGTGAAGTCCGAATACACCGCTATTCAACGCCCTCAACCACCCCTTGGTCCTCGCCCAGAAACCCACCACTCTGGTGCTGCCACAGTCGCGCATAAGTACCATTGCGGCCCAGCAGTTCGGCATGGGTGCCTTGCTCGATGATGCGCCCTTCATCCATGACGATCAGCCGGTCCATGGCGGCGATGGTCGACAGCCGGTGGGCGATGGCGATCACCGTCTTGCCTTGCATCATTTCGTCCAGGCTTTCCTGGATCGCCACTTCGACCTCCGAATCCAGCGCACTGGTGGCTTCGTCCAGCAGCAGAATCGGCGCGTTCTTGAGCATTACCCGGGCAATGGCGATGCGCTGGCGCTGGCCACCGGAAAGCTTGATGCCGCGCTCACCGACCAAGGTGTCGTAGCCGCTGTGGCCCTGTTTGTCGCTGAGCTGGTTGATAAACCCATCGGCCTGAGCGTTGGCGGCGGCGCGCTGGATCTGCGCATCGGTGGCGTCGGGGCGGCCGTAGGCGATGTTGTCGCGGATCGAACGGTGCAGCAGCGAGGTGTCCTGGGTGACCATGCCGATGGCGCTGCGCAGGCTGTCCTGGGTGACCTCGGCAATGTTCTGCCCGTCGATGCGAATACTGCCGCTGTCAACGTCGTAGAAACGCAGCAGCAGGTTGATCAGCGTCGACTTGCCAGCGCCTGAACGGCCCACCAGCCCGACCTTTTCGCCAGCGCGAATAGTCAGCGAAAGGCCATCGAGCACCTGGCGCTCACCGTTGTAGTTGAAGCTCACGTTGTCGAACTGCACGGCGCCGCCACGGGTTTCGAGCAAGGCTGCGTCTGGCTTGTCCTGCACCTTGGGGCCGCGGGTGAGGGTCTGCATGCCGTCCTGCACGGTGCCGATGCTTTCGAACAGCGATGTCATCTGCCACATGATCCAGTGCGACATGCCGTTGATGCGCAGGGCCATGGCAGTGATTGCCGCCACCGCACCGGTGCCGACCTGGCCCTGGTGCCACAGCCACAAGGCGTAGCCGCCGGCGCCCATGATCAGGCCCACCACCAGCGCCTGGTTGACGATTTCGAACTGGCTGACCAGGCGCATCTGGCGAAAGCCGGTGAGCTTGAAGTCTTCCATGGCCGCGCGGGCGAAATGCGCCTCGCGCCTTGAGTGGGAGAACAGCTTCACCGTGGTGATGTTGGTGTAGGCGTCAGAAATACGCCCGGTCATCGACGAGCGCGCGTGGGCCTGCTCCTGGCCGACCTTGCCCAGGCGCGGCACGAAATACAGCATGGCCAGGCCGAACAGCGCCAGCCAGGCAAGAAACGGCAGCATCAGTTTGAGCGCAAAGCCGCCGGCCAAGGCAATGATGGCAATGAAATACACGCCGATGCCCGGAATGATCTCGATCATCGTGAACAGCACTTCACGCACGCCCAGCGCCGTCTGCATCACCTTGGTGGTGACGCGCCCGGAGAACTCGTCGGAGAAGAACGACAGGCTCTGGCGCAGCATCAAACGGTGGAAGTCCCAGCGCAGACGCAGCGGCAGGTTGATCGCCAGCACCTGGTGCTGAACCATGGTGCGCAATGCAACCAGGGCAATACTGACTACCAGCACGATACCGATGCCCCACAGCACCCGCTGCTCCTGGCCATCGGCCGCGCCGCCGGCCTGCCAGGTGGACAGCAGGTCGACTACCTGGCCGAGAAAGGCGAACAGCCAGGCCTCGTACACCGACACTGCAGCACTCAGCAGCGCAAAGGCAAGGATATAGCCGCGCGCTCCGCGGGTGCAGGCCCACAGGAAGCGAAACAGCCCCATGGGCGGCGGCGGGGCCTCGTCGGGTGGGAAGGGGTCTAGCCGTCGTTCAAAGGCGCCAAGCATCAAGGTCTCCGGATTGATCAGGGGATGGGCGACAGGATAGCAAGTTGCGATTTGCAACACTGCGCTTGAACATGAGCAAAACTACGATTGCTATCAAATAATATGAGTTTGTCTCATTAGAAAGCTTTGCAGAGAATGGTCGCCATTGAATGACTCGATGGAGCGACAGAACAACATGGCACTGGCACACAACCTCGGTTTCCCACGTATTGGCGCCGACCGCGAACTGAAAAAAGCCCTTGAGGCCTTCTGGACGGGTGAACTGGACGAAGCTGGTTTGCGCCAGGTTGGCCGTGAACTGCGGGCAAGCCACTGGCAGGCGCAGAAGGACGCCGGCATCGAGCTGCTGCCGGTTGGTGACTTTGCCTGGTACGACCAGGTGCTGACCCATTCGTTGACCTTCGGCGTGGTGCCGCAACGCTTCCAACGCCCCGAAGGCGCCAAGCCGACGCTGCAAACCTTGTTCGACATGGCCCGTGGGGCCAACGACACCGACGGTTGCTGTGGCGGCGCCCATGCGCAGGAAATGACCAAGTGGTTCGATACCAACTACCACTACCTGGTGCCAGAATTCAGCGCCGATCAGCACTTCGCCCTGAGCTGGGAGCAACTTTTCGAAGAGGTCGACGAAGCCCATGCCTTGGGCCATGCGGTGAAGCCGGTGATCATTGGCCCGCTGACCTACCTGTGGCTGGGCAAGAGCAAAGGTGCGGGCTTCGACAAGCTCGAATTGCTCGACCGCCTGCTGGCGCTGTACGACGAAATCTTCAACCGCCTGGCAACCCAGGGTGTGGAGTGGGTGCAGATCGATGAGCCGATTCTGGTACTCGACCTGCCGCAGGACTGGAAGAACGCCTTCGAGCGAGCCTACAACATCCTGCAGCGTGCGCCGCTGAAAAAGCTGATCGCCACCTACTTTGGCGGGCTCGAAGAGAACCTTGGCCTGGCCGCCAATCTGCCTGTCGATGGCCTGCATATCGACCTGGTGCGCGCGCCTGAGCAGTACCCGACCATTCTCGACCGGCTGCCGGCCTACAAAGTGCTGTCGCTGGGCCTGGTCAATGGCCGCAACATCTGGGCCTGTGACCTGGAAAAGGCCGCCGATGTGCTGCGCCACGCCGCCGAGCGCCTGGCCGAGCGGCTGTGGGTGGCGCCGTCCTGCTCATTGCTGCACAGCCCGGTGGATCTGGCCCGCGAAGACAAGCTTGATGCCGAACTGCAAAGCTGGCTGGCCTTTGCCGTGCAGAAGTGCCAGGAGGTTGCCGTGCTGGCCAAGGCCGTCAATCAGCCTGAAGCGCCAGATGTACTGGCAGCGCTTGCCCGCAGCCGCGCCGTCCAGGCTAGCCGTGCGGCGTCGCCGCGCATTCACAAGCCTGCCGTGCAAGCGCGCGTGGCTGCCATCAAGCCGGCTGACAGCCAGCGCAACTCGGCCTTCGCCCAACGCATCGCCAAGCAGCGCGCCGGCCTGAACCTGCCTGCCTTCCCGACCACCACCATTGGCTCGTTCCCGCAGACCTCGGCGATTCGCCTGGCGCGCCAGGCGTTCAAGCAAGGCAAGCTGACCCTGGGCGACTACACCGAGGCGATGCACAGCGAGATCCGCCACGCCGTCAAGATTCAGCAAGACCTGGGGCTGGACGTGCTGGTGCATGGCGAGGCCGAGCGTAACGACATGGTCGAGTACTTCGCCGAGCAACTCGATGGCTATGCGTTCACCCGCTTTGGCTGGGTGCAGAGCTACGGCTCGCGCTGCGTCAAGCCTGCGCTGATCTTCGGCGACCTGAGCCGCCCGAACGCGATGACCGTGGAGTGGATCCGCTACGCCCAAGGCCTGACCGACAAAGTCATGAAAGGCATGCTGACGGGGCCAGTAACCATGCTGATGTGGTCCTTCCCGCGCGAGGATGTGACCCGTGAGGTGCAAGCCCGGCAACTGGCCCTGGCGATTCGCGACGAGGTGGTGGACCTTGAGGCCGCTGGCATCCGTATCGTGCAGATCGATGAAGCGGCGTTTCGCGAGGGCCTGCCTCTGCGGCGCAGCGCGTGGCCAGCCTACCTTGAGTGGGCCACCGAAGCCTTCCGCCTGTGCGCCTCGGGGGTGCGTGACGAAACCCAGATTCACACGCACATGTGCTACAGCGAATTCAACGATGTGATCGAGTCCATCGCCGCCATGGATGCGGACGTGATCACCATCGAGACCTCGCGCTCGGACATGGAGCTTTTGGAGGCCTTCGAGAAGTTCGACTACCCCAACGAAATTGGCCCAGGGGTGTATGACATCCACTCGCCACGGGTGCCGAGCAAGGACGACATGGTCAAGCTGCTGACCAAGGCAGCGCAGCGCATTCCAGCCGAGCGCTTGTGGGTCAATCCTGACTGCGGCCTCAAGACTCGGGCCTGGCCTGAGACGGAGGCTGCGTTGGTGAACATGGTTGCCGCAGCCCGCACATTGCGCGCGACACTGCTGTAAAGCCTGGGGGCGTTTCGGTTTTATTGCGCCAAGCCTGCATTGACCCTTTAACACCCGACGTGGTCTGCTGGCATGGCTGCACTAAAACCGAATGAGCCTTCAAAGGAAGATGAAGATCCATGTCCGAGTTCAAACTGCATTGCTTCGCTGAATCGGGTAACGCCTACAAGGCAGCCCTGATGCTTGAACTGACGGAACAGGACTGGGATCCGCTGTTCGTCGATTTCTTCAACGGCCAGACCCGCGAGCAGAGCTGGCGCGAGCAGGTCAACGAGCAGGGTGAGGTGCCGGTGCTGGAACATGCCGGCCAGACCTTGACCCAATCCGCGCTGATTCTTGAGTACCTGGCCGAACACACCGGCCAGTTCGGCGCGCGCGATGCGGCAGAAAAACGCGAAATCTGGCGCTGGATGCTGTTCGACAACCACAAGTTCACCGCCTACTACGCGGCGCTGCGCTTTATCTATTGCCTCAAAGAATCCGGTGAAACCGACGTTACCCGCTTCCTGCGCGAGCGGGCCACGGCCGCCTATCGCATCGTCGATGCCCATCTGGCAAACACGCCTTTCATGGTCGGTGGGCGTTTGACCATCGCCGACCTGTCGCTGGCAGGCTACGTTTTCATGCCTGAAGACACTGGCATTGCGCTGGAGGAGTTCGTCCACATCGAGGCCTGGAAGGACCGAATCAAAGCGCTCAAGGGGTGGCAGCACCCTTACGACTTGATGCCAGGCGTCGCGCTCTGACCCCACTTGGCACACGCGCGACAACAAATTAGAATCAGTCGCATTTACGTCAAGCGCGTGTGCCTTCCTGATGACCAACCCTTGCGCGGCCAGTAATACCCCGGTCGATGCCCTCTATCGCGAACACCGTAGCTGGCTGCACAGCTGGCTGCAGCGGCGTTTGGGCGACAGCTGGGCTGCCGCCGACCTTACCCAGGATACTTTCGTACGCGTGCTCGCGGCTCAGCAGGCGCGCACCTTGCCCAGCCTGCGCGAGCCGAGGGCGTATCTGCTGACGGTCGGCCGGCGCTTGCTGGTCAACCATTACCAACGCCGTGACCTTGAGCGGGCCTATCTGGAAGCGTTGGCCAACCTGCCCGAGGCGCAGGTGCCGTCGCCTGAGCAACGCTGGCTGCTGCTGGAAACCTTGCAGGCGCTCGATGAGCTGCTCGACGGCCTGCCGCGCCCGGTGCGCCGGGCGTTTCTCTGGTCGCAACTCGAAGGCCTGGGTTACGCCTGCATTGCCGAGCGGCTGCAGGTCAGCGAGCGGACGGTCAAACGCTACATGGCCCAGGCCTACGAGCACTGCCTGCTGGTGGACCTTTGAGCGGCGCCTCGTCCGCCCGGCAACTGGCCCGCGAAGCGGCGCAGTGGCTGGCGCTGCAGGATAGCGGGGCCTTCAGCGCCGAGCAGGCCGCCGAGCTGGGCCGTTGGCGCCAGCGCAGCGCGGCCCATGAGGCGCTGTGGCAAAAGGCCGAAATGCTCCGCCAACGCTTTGCCGAGGTGCCCGCGCCGCTGGCCGCCGCCTGCCTTGACCGGCCCATGCTCGACCGCCGCCGGCTGCTTGGCCAGGCGCTGGCGTTGGGCAGCTTGGCGCCGCTCGCCTGGTTGGGTTACCGGCAACTGCCGGTGGCCAACTGGCGCGCCGACTTGCGCACCGCTACCGGCGAGCGTCGCGGCCTGACGCTGCCCGATGGCAGCTATCTGCAACTGAACACCGCCACTGCCGTGAACCTTGATTTCGAGCAGGGCCGCCATGTTTTGCAGCTGCTTGAGGGTGAGATTGCGGTGCAGGGCAGGGGGCCTTTGCAGGTACATACCGGCCAAGGCCTGGTGCGGTCTTGGGGGGCGAATTTCTGCGTGCGGCTGGACGCGGGGTTGTGTGTGGTTTCGGTCAGCCGCGGCGAGGTCGAACTGGTGCCGCAGGCAGGGCACAGCAGGCGCTTGGCGGCTGGCCAGCGGGCGCAATTTTCCGCAGGTGGTATACGCGCTACCGAGGCGTTCGATGCCTTGGTGCCCGGCTGGCAACAGGGCTTGCTGATGGCCGACAACCAGCCGTTGGGCGAACTGCTGCGCGAGCTGCGCCGTTACCGGGCTGGCCTGCTGCGCTGGGACCCGGCGCTGGAGCGGTTGCGGGTTACGGGCACGTTCCAGTTGGATGACACCGATCGCATCTTCGCCCTGTTGGCCGCCAGCTTGCCGTTGCAGGTGAGGTACCGCACGCGCTATTGGGTGTCGCTGGCGCCTGATTCTGAGCGCGTGGCCTCGTAACCCGCAATTGCTGGGCAGCTTGGGAGGCCCAATGATTTTGCGCAGTTCCGCACTGGCCTCATCGCAGGCTGTCGCCAGCTCCCACGGGGTTTGAGTCAGGCACCGATTTCGCAGTCCGGCGCAGTCTTGGTGGGAGCTGGCGACAGCCTGCGATGAGGCCGGTGCAGATCACCGGCAAAAAAATCCGCAACCCCCGTCCCCTTTTTCCAACTCGCTTGTCATTCAGGGCATAACTCCCTCAACAAGAGCATTCCGGATGTCCCTGCCCACGCTTTTTCGCCCCCTGTCCACGCCATTGCTATTGATCGCCCTGGGACTGCCAGGTACCGTCTGGGCCGAGGATGCCAGCCAGCGCCGCTTCGATGTGCCCGCCGGCAGCCTGGCCAGCGCGCTGACCCGTTTCGCTGGCCAGGCCGGGGTCAGCCTGTCGGTGGACCCGGCGTTGGTAGCAGGGCGCAGCAGCACTGGCCTGCGCGGTGACTTTGCCGTGGAAGAGGGCTTTCAGACGCTGCTGCAAGGCTCGGGCTTGCAATTGGTACCTGCCGGGCAGGGCAGCTACACCCTGATGCGCCAGGCACAGCCTGCCGACGGCGCCCATGAGTTGCCCAGTACCACCATCAATGGCGAAGGTGTCGGTCTTGCCAGCGATGCCTATGCCGGCGGCCAGGTGGCCCGGCGTGGCAACCAGGGCCTGCTGGGGGAGCGCGACTTCATGGAGACGCCGTTCAACATGACTTCGTACACCAGCGAAGCCCTGCAGAACCAGCAGGCGCGGACCCTGGCCGATGCCGTGGCCAACGACCCCTCGGTGCGCACCACCAACCCATCGGGCGGGCGCTTCGAGCAGTTTTCGGTACGCGGCTTCAGCCTCTACAACAGTGACGTCGCCTACGGCGGGCTGTATGGCGTGCTGCCGACGTACTCGATCGACATGGAAATGGTCGAGCGGGTGGACATTCTCAAAGGCCCCGGCGCCCTGCTCGGCGGCCTGGCGCCCAACGGCAGCGTGGGCGGTGGGGTGAACATCGAACCCAAGCGCGCGAGTGACACGCCCCTGACGGAGTTCACCGCGCTGTACGCCTCGACCGGCCAAGGTGGCGGGCACCTCGATGTGGGGCGGCGTTTTGGCGAAGACCAGCGCTTTGGCCTGCGCCTGAATGCCTTGCGTCAGTCCGGCGACACCGAATGGGACCATCAAAGCCTGGAGCGTGAAGCTGCGGTGTTGGGCTTTGATGTGCGCGGCGAGCGTACCCGGCTGTCGCTGGATGTCGGCCGCCAGGAGCGAGATGTCGATGGCACCATGGAACGCGTGGGCCTGGCCCGTGGCTTGAAGGTCCCGGATGCCAAGGACGTCCACCACAACTTCGCCCAGCCCTGGACCTACGCGCGGGCCAAGGACACTTTCGGTGCCTTGCGTGGCGAATACGATGTCAGCGACAACTGGATGGTCTACGGCGCGGTGGGCGCCCGCAAGGGCGACTACGATTTCATGCGTCACGCCGTGGTGCTGAGCAACGATGCGGGGCGTTTCAGCGTGACTCCGCGGGCATTCCAGCGCGAGGAAGATGTACGCACCGCCACTGTGGGCGCGCGTAGCTGGTTCAACACCGGGGCTGTCGGCCACACCCTGAACATGAGCCTGAACCGCTTCGAGCTGACCTTTGACAACACCGGCGCCAGCTACGCCTCCGGGGTCAGCAACCTGTACGACCCGGTCACGCTGCCGGCCCCAGCCCGCGTGACCGACCCGGACGACCCTACCCACACCGAAACCGTGCTTTCCAGCGCAGCCCTGGCCGATACCCTGAGCTTTGCCGACGACACTGTGCTGCTGACCTTGGGTGTACGCCTGCAGCGGGTCGAGGTGGACAGCACCACGGCCGGCAAACCCAAGCCGGGTTACGACGAACGCGCAACCTCACCGGCCATGGGCCTGGTGTGGCGCACCACCGAGCAGTTGTCGCTGTACATGAACTACATGGAAGGCCTGACCCAAGGGCAGACCGCCGGGGAAACTACCGCGAATCAGGGCGAAATATTCGCACCGTTTCGCAGCAAGCAGCTTGAAGTGGGTGCCAAATATGACATGGGCCGTTTCAGCACCACGCTCAGCGTGTTCCGCATCGAGCGGCCGATGTACTACACCGACAGCCAGAACTTCTTGCGCGACGATGGTGAGCAGCGCAACCAAGGGGTGGAGCTGAACCTGTTCGGTGAACCGCTGGATGGCGTGCGGGTGCTGGGCGGCGCCATGCTGCTCGACGCCACGCAGACGCGCACCAACGGGGGCATCAACGACGGCAAGCGGGCGGTGGGCGCGCCAATCGTCAATGCCAACCTGGGCGTTGAATGGGATTTGCCGGCGGTGCAGGGGCTGACCTTGACTGCGCGGATGATCCATACCGGCAGCCAGTACCTGGACGTTGCCAACACCCAGAAGCTCGATGCGTGGCAGCGTTACGACCTTGGGGCGCGCTATGCGCTGAAGTTGGGCGACAAGGACGTGACATTGCGCGCCAGTGTGGAGAATGTCTTGGACAAAACCTACTGGGCGTCGGCTAACGTGCCGGAGGGGACGGCTACCGGGATGACCCTGTCGACGCCGCGTACCTGGCTGGTCTCGGCGACGGTCGGGTTTTGAGGTAGGCCTGCTGATGATTGGTGATTTCGATGTGGCGAGCGGGCTTGTCCCGCGTTGGGCTGCGCAGCAGTCCTGAAAACCCAAGGGTAATCCTCAGGGCTGCTACG
>NZ_JABWRG010000049.1:0-34473 GCF_014268825.1 Pseudomonas sp. SWRI51
CTGTGGGAGATTCTATGGTTTCGGGCAAGTCGCTTTTGATTGTGTAGGAGCGGCCTTGTGTCGCGAAGGGCTGCGAAGCAGCCCCAGGATCTGTGCAGCCACCAGAATCGCTGGGGCTGCTCCGCAGCCCTTCGCGACACAAGGCCGCTCCTACACTGACCGCGTAGACGGCACCGATACGGGATGGGCGAGCTCTGTGAGAGCTGGCGACAGCCTGCGATGAGGCCAGTACAGGCATGCACGGCCTCAGGCCAACGCCTCAGCGCGGGCTTAGTATGGTATCCATCGCCTCGGGCAGCATCGCCGGGTAATCCAGGGTGTAATGCAGGCCACGGCTTTCCTTGCGTTGCATGGCCGAGCGAATCATCAGTTCGGCCACCTGCGCCAGGTTGCGCAGCTCGATCAGGTCGCGGCTGACCTTGTAGTTACTGTAGAACTCGTCGATCTCGTCCAGCAGCAGGCGCACCCGGTGTTCGGCCCGCTGCAGGCGCTTGCTGGTGCGCACGATACCGACGTAGTCCCACATGAAGCGCCGCAGTTCGTCCCAGTTGTGAGCGATGATCACATCTTCGTCGGAGTCGGTGACCTGGCTTGCGTCCCAGCAGGGCAGGGCAGTGGGCATGCCTACCTCGCCCAGCATCGCCTCGATGTCCGCAGCCGCCGCACGGCCATAGACGAAGCATTCAAGCAGTGAGTTGCTGGCCATGCGGTTGGCGCCGTGCAGCCCGGTGAAGCTGGTCTCGCCGATGGCGTACAGGCCTGGCACGTCGGTATGGCCGCGCTCGTCGACCATCACCCCGCCGCAGGTGTAGTGGGCAGCGGGCACTACCGGGATCGGCTGGCGTGTAATGTCGATGCCGAACGTCAGGCAGCGCTCGTAGACGGTGGGGAAGTGGGCCTTGATGAACTCGGCGGGCTTGTGGCTGATATCCAGGTATACGCAGTCCACGCCCAGGCGTTTCATTTCATGGTCGATGGCGCGGGCGACGATGTCGCGTGGGGCCAGCTCTTCGCGCGGGTCGAAGCGCGGCATGAAGCGCTCGCCGTTGGGCAGGCGCAGCAGGGCGCCTTCGCCACGCAGTGCTTCGGTCACCAGAAAACTCTTGGCCTGCGGGTGGTACAGGCAGGTCGGGTGGAACTGGTTGAACTCAAGGTTGGCCACCCTGCAGCCGGCGCGCCATGCCATGGCGATACCGTCGCCGCAAGCGCCGTCGGGGTTGCTGGTATAGAGGTACACCTTGGCCGCGCCGCCGGTGGCCAGCACCGTGAAGCGCGCGCCGAAGGTGTCGACTTCACCGGTGTTGCGGTCCAGCACGTAGGCCCCCAGGCAACGTTCACCATCAAGCCCCAGGCGCCGCTCGGTGATCAGGTCGACGGCTACGCGCTGTTCCAGCAATTCGATGTTGGGCCGGCGCCGCGCCTGCTCCAGCAGGGTCTTGAAGATTGCCGCCCCGGTGGCATCGGCGGCGTGGATGATGCGCCGATGGCTGTGGCCGCCTTCGCGGGTCAGGTGAAATTCGAAACCACCGTCCTCCACGCCATGCTGCTCGTCGCGGGTAAACGGCACGCCTTGCTCGATCAGCCACTCGATGGCTTCGCGGCTGTGCTCCACGGTAAAACGCACCGCGTCTTCATGGCACAAGCCGCCGCCGGCATTGAGCGTGTCCTCGACATGCGACTGTACGGTATCGGTGTTGTCCAGTACGGCGGCCACGCCGCCCTGGGCCCAGAACGTCGAGCCGTTGGCCAGGTCGCCCTTGCTCAGCACGGCAATACGCAGGTGGCCAGGAAGGTTCAGGGCAAGGCTCAGGCCCGCCGCGCCACTGCCGATCACCAGGACATCATGTTGGAATTGTTGGCTCATGTCGGGGCACTAGTAATCTTGAGGGGGGGCACGGCACAATAGTCGAGCGTAGATGGCAATGTGAAACTATCGTGAAATCGCCCAGGGACGCCTTTATAGCAGCCCTGAGTGGCAGATTTCCATTGGCGCTTGCGAGCTGCCGGTGATCTTCTTGGGAACTTTCCGACGCCCGTGGAAATCCTATGAAGGCTGCCCGTACGCCACATATTGTCGCGGCGACGCAGGGCGGCAGCTCTATCTTGGGCTGGCACCTGTGTAACGAAACCTGATTATTGACGCAGCCGGCAGTGATCGCGCTGCGACTTTCGTGCGAGCCGACCAAGGGCCGCAGGAAACTTGCTTGGAGGGGGAGAACTTTTGCGTAAAGCCCGAGTCTATGGTTGCAAGCCTGAACGATGGCAAGCGCAACGCTCCTTCGAGCTTACTGAGGAGTGTTCATGCTAACCCAGGAAGAGGATCAGCAGCTTGTCGAGCGCGTGCAGCGCGGCGACAGGCGAGCGTTCGATCTGTTGGTGCTGAAGTATCAGCACAAGATTCTCGGGTTGATCGTGCGTTTCGTACACGACACCCATGAGGCGCAGGACGTGGCGCAGGAAGCCTTTATCAAGGCATACCGGGCGCTCGGCAATTTCCGCGGTGACAGTGCGTTTTACACGTGGCTGTACCGCATCGCCATTAACACGGCGAAGAACTATCTGGTGTCCCGCGGTAGAAGGCCGCCAGACAGTGATGTGAGCTCCGAGGATGCGGAGTTTTACGACGGCGATCATGGCCTCAAGGATCTCGAGTCCCCAGAGCGCTCGTTGTTGCGGGATGAAATCGAAGGCACTGTCCATCGCACCATCCAGCAACTCCCGGAAGATTTGCGTACGGCCCTGACGCTGCGTGAGTTCGATGGTCTGAGTTACGAAGACATTGCCAGTGTCATGCAATGTCCGGTGGGCACCGTGCGCTCTCGAATTTTCCGCGCTCGGGAGGCCATTGACAAAGCCCTGCAACCGTTGTTGCAGGACACCTGAGACAGCGGCGACAGCCAAGAGAGGAACCGCCATGAGTCGTGAAGCTTTGCAGGAATCGCTGTCCGCAGTAATGGACAACCAAGCGGACGAACTGGAACTGCGCCGGGTGCTGAGTGCAGCCGACGATTCCGAAACCCGTGCCACCTGGGCGCGCTACCAGGTAGCCCGTGCAGCTATGCACAAGGAACTGCTGCTGCCCAAGCTGGATATCGCGGCGGCCGTGTCGGCTGCACTGGCTGATGAAGCCGTGCCGACCAAGGTCAAGCAAGGCCCATGGCGTAGCCTCGGCCGTCTGGCTGTTGCGGCATCGGTAACCGTTGCGGTGCTGGCAGGCGTGCGCTTGTACAACCAGGATGAAATCACCGGTGCCGAGCTTGCTGCTCAGCAGCCCGTGCAGCAAGGCGTGACCGTGCCTCAGGCACAGGGCCCGGCAGTGCTGGCCGGCTATAGCGAAAGCGCCGACCAGGCAACTGGCCCGATGGCCAACGGTGTGCTGCAGAACCAGGCCGGCTGGGATCAGCGTCTGCCAGGGTACCTGCGCCAGCACGCCCAGGAATCTGCGCTCAAAGGCACCGAAACCGCACTGCCTTATGCCCGCGCTGCCAGCCTGGAAAACCGTTAAGTAAGGAAGATCATGCGCGCGCTACCTCTCCTGTCGCTGCTGCTGGCCAGCAGCTTCACGGTGCAGGCCTTGGCCGCCAACTCATCGCCTGAGGCGACTGATTGGCTGAACAAGCTGGCCCGGGCCGAACAAGCGCAGAGCTACCAGGGTTCGTTCGTCTATGAACGCAATGGTAGCTTCTCGAGTCACGATATCTGGCACCGCGTCCAGAACGGCAAAATCAGCGAGCGGCTGTTGCAGCTCGATGGCAAAGCCCAGGAAATCGTGCGTGTCGATGGCAAGGTACAGTGCGTCAGTGGTGCGTTGGTGAGTGGCGTGGGTGCCCCTGCCGACACCACGCTGCGAGTGCTTGATCCTCTGAAACTCATCAGCTGGTACGACCTGAGCGTTGCGGGCAAGTCCCGCGTCGCCGGTCGTGATGCGGTGATCGTGACCCTCACGCCCCGTGACCAGCATCGCTACGCGTTCGAATTGCACCTGGACCGCAAGACCGGTCTGCCCCTGCGCTCGTTGATGCTCAACGACAAAGGGCAGCTGCTTGAGCGCTTCCAGATGACCCGTCTCGATACCGACGACGCCCTCAGCGACAGCGACCTTGCCGGCAGTGATGCCTGCAAAGCGGTCGAGCCGGTCGCTGCAACTACTGCTCAAGCCGTCGCCGGCTGGCGTTCGGACTGGCTTCCGCCAGGTTTCGAGCTGATCAACAGTGCTGTGCGCCGCGACCCTGCACGCAAGAGCACGGTCAGCAGCCTCATGTATGACGATGGCCTTGCCCGCTTCTCGGTGTTCCTTGAGCCCGTGTCGGAAGGCGCAGGCACCGACACTCGCGCCCAGTTAGGCCCCACCGTTGCAGTTTCACGCCACTTGACTACGCCTTCTGGCAAAGTGATGGTCACTGTGGTCGGCGAAATTCCATTGGGCACGGCCGAGCGCGTGGCGCTGTCGATCCGTGCACAAGATGCCCAGGCGCGCCAATGACGGCGGGCTTCCTGACAGCTCTTGTTACACACAGCTGACATGAAATTAACCCATTGTCATTTGCAATCCAGCCATAAATTTTCTATAGGTCAGACTTCTTGAAGTCTGGCCTTTCCTGCGTTAGCAGGGGACTTTTGCCAACTACGCTCGTTGTGACGGGAGCCGTATGTCAATACCACGCTTGAAACCCTACCTATCGATGTTTGCCGCTGTGCTGATGCTGGGCCAGGTGCTCACCGCGCAGGCCGAGGAATCATTGCCGGACTTCACCACCTTGGTCGAGCAAGCCTCGCCGGCGGTGGTCAACATCAGTACCAAGCAGAAACTGCCGGACCGGCGCGTCGCTGCCGGGCAGATGCCTGACCTCGAAGGCCTGCCGCCGATGTTCCGCGAGTTCTTCGAGCGCAACATGCCGCAGCAACCCCGTTCGCCCCGTGGCGACCGTCAGCGTGAGGCGCAGTCGCTGGGTTCAGGCTTCATCATTTCCAGCGACGGCTATGTGTTGACCAACAACCACGTGGTCGCCGACGCCGACGAGATCATCGTCCGCCTGTCCGACCGCAGCGAGCTGCAAGCCAAGCTGGTCGGCACCGACCCGCGTACCGACGTGGCCTTGCTCAAGGTCGAAGGCAAGAACCTGCCGATCGTCAAGCTCGGCGACTCCGAGAAACTCAAAGTCGGTGAATGGGTGCTGGCCATTGGCTCGCCGTTCGGCTTCGACCATTCGGTGACCAAAGGTATCGTCAGTGCCAAGGGCCGTACGCTGCCCAACGACACCTACGTGCCGTTCATTCAGACCGACGTTGCCATCAACCCCGGTAACTCCGGTGGCCCGCTGTTCAACATGAAAGGCGAAGTGGTGGGTATCAACTCGCAGATCTTCACCCGTTCCGGCGGCTTCATGGGCCTGTCGTTCGCCATCCCGATCGACGTCGCCATCGATGTCTCCAACCAGCTGAAGAAAGACGGCAAGGTCAGCCGCGGCTGGCTGGGTGTGGTCATTCAGGAGGTCAACAAGGACCTCGCCGAGTCGTTCGGCCTGGAAAAACCCGCCGGTGCGCTGGTGGCGCAGGTGCTTGAAGACGGCCCGGCCGCCAAGGGTGGCTTGCAGGTCGGTGACGTGATCCTGAGCATGAACGGCCAGCCGATCGTCATGTCCGCTGACCTGCCGCACCTGGTGGGTAGCCTCAAGGATGGCGCCAAGGCCAAGCTGGACATCATCCGCAATGGCAAGCGCCAGACCCTGGATGTGACCATTGGCGCCTTGCCCGATGACGACGCCGACATCACCAGCGGCGCTCAAGGCAGCACCGAGCGCAGCAGCAACCGCCTGGGTGTTGCGGTCGCCGACCTTACCGCCGAGCAGAAGAAAGCCCTTGAGCTCAAAGGCGGCGTAGTCATCAAGGAAGTTCAGGACGGCCCGGCGGCGCTGATTGGCCTGCGCCCGGGTGATGTCATCAGCCACCTGAACAACCAGGCCATCGCTTCGGCCAAGGAGTTCACCGAGATTGCCAAGGAGCTGCCGAAGAACCGTTCGGTATCGATGCGCGTGCTGCGTCAAGGCCGTGCAAGCTTCATCACGTTCAAGCTGGCTGAATAAGCTGAGAGTGATGTAGGAAAAGGGCAGCTTCGGCTGCCCTTTTGCCGTAAGAACGGGCGCTCAACACCCCGCGTGGGAGCGGGCCTGCCCCGCGATAGGGCCCTGCCAGGCAATATCGTGCCTTGTAGCGCCCCATCGTAGGGCGCGCGCCGCTGCCACAGGGTTTGTATACAGGCCGACAGAGGAATCTCCCATATCCTTCCGGCTTGAGGTACAATTCCCGGCTATTTTTCGGCGGGCGTCCGGCTCGCAGCCTTTTCCGAGTGTTGACCCGTGAGTGATTTGAGTCATATCCGCAATTTCTCCATCATCGCCCACATCGACCATGGCAAGTCGACGCTGGCCGACCGTTTCATCCAGATGTGCGGTGGCCTGACTGCGCGTGAAATGGAAGCCCAGGTCCTCGATTCCATGGACCTGGAGCGCGAACGCGGGATCACCATCAAGGCCCACAGCGTCACGCTGCACTACAAGGCTCAGGACGGTAAAACCTACCAGCTGAACTTCATCGATACCCCCGGCCACGTCGACTTCACCTACGAAGTCTCGCGTTCGCTGGCGGCGTGCGAGGGTGCACTGCTGGTGGTCGACGCCGGCCAGGGCGTCGAAGCCCAGTCCGTGGCCAACTGCTATACCGCCATCGAGCAGGGCCTGGAAGTCATGCCCGTACTCAACAAGATGGACCTGCCCCAGGCCGACCCGGACCGCGTCAAGGACGAGATCGAGAAGATCATCGGCATCGATGCCACCGACGCCGTGGCGTGCAGCGCCAAGAGCGGCATGGGTGTGGACGAGGTGCTCGAGCGCCTGGTGCAGACCATCCCCGCACCGGTTGGCGAAATCGACGCGCCGCTGCAAGCGCTGATCATCGACTCCTGGTTCGACAACTATCTGGGCGTGGTCTCGCTGGTGCGCGTGCGCCAGGGCCGGGTCAAGAAGGGCGACAAGATCCTGGTCAAGTCCACCGGCAAGCTGCACCTGGTCGACAGCGTCGGTGTCTTCACCCCCAAGCACACGCAAACTGCCGACCTCAAGGCCGGCGAAGTGGGCTTCATCATCGCCAGCATCAAGGACATTCACGGTGCGCCGGTCGGTGACACCCTGACCCTGTCCACGACCCCAGAGGTCGAGGTGCTGTCGGGCTTCAAGAAGATCCAGCCGCAGGTCTACGCCGGCCTGTTCCCGGTCAGCTCCGACGACTTCGAAGACTTCCGCGATGCCCTGCAGAAGCTCACCCTGAACGACTCGTCGCTGCAGTACATGCCAGAAAGCTCCGACGCCCTGGGCTTTGGCTTCCGTTGCGGCTTCCTCGGCATGCTGCACATGGAAATCATCCAGGAGCGCCTTGAGCGCGAGTACGACCTGGACCTGATCACCACTGCGCCAAGCGTGATCTTCGAACTCGAACTCAAGACCGGCGAGACCATCACCGTCGACAACCCGTCGAAGTTGCCCGATGTGTCTGCGGTCACCGAATTCCGCGAGCCGATCGTCACTGCTACCATCCTGGTGCCGCAGGAGCACCTGGGTAACGTGATTACCCTGTGCATCGAAAAACGCGGTGTGCAGCGTGACATGCAGTTCCTCGGCAGCCAGGTGCAAGTGCGCTATGACATGCCGATGAACGAAGTGGTGCTGGACTTCTTCGACCGTCTCAAGTCCACCAGCCGTGGCTACGCCTCGCTGGACTACCATTTCGATCGGTACCAGCCGGCCAACCTGGTCAAGCTGGACGTGCTGATCAACGGTGACAAGGTCGACGCCCTGGCACTGATCGTGCACCGCGACAACGCGGCCTACAAAGGCCGTGCGCTGACCGAAAAAATGAAGGAACTGATCCCGCGGCAGATGTTCGATGTGGCGATCCAGGCAGCCATTGGCGGCCAGATCATCGCCCGGACAACCGTCAAGGCGCTCAGAAAGAACGTACTGGCCAAGTGTTACGGCGGCGACGTCAGCCGTAAGAAGAAGCTGCTCGAGAAGCAGAAGGCCGGTAAAAAACGCATGAAGCAGGTGGGTAACGTGGAAATTCCACAGGAAGCCTTCCTCGCCGTGCTCAGGTTGGATAGCTAGGTCCTATGTCGCTAAATTTCCCGCTGTTGCTCGTCATCGCCGTAGCCGTCTGTGGCCTGTTGGGCCTGATCGACCTGCTGTTCCTGGCCCCGCGCCGGCGGTCGGCAATCGCTACTTATCAGGGCAGCGTCACCCAGCCGGAAATGGCTGTGGTGGAGCGCCTGAACAAGGAGCCGTTGCTGGTCGAGTACGGCAAGTCGTTCTTCCCGGTGCTGTTCGTCGTGCTGGTGCTGCGTTCGTTCCTGGTTGAACCGTTCCAGATCCCCTCGGGGTCGATGAAACCGACCCTCGAAGTGGGCGATTTCATTCTGGTGAGCAAGTTCTCCTACGGCATTCGCCTGCCGGTGATCGACAAGAAAATCATCGAGATCGGCGACCCGCAGCGCGGCGATGTCATGGTGTTCCGGTATCCGAGCGACCCTAACGTCAACTACATCAAGCGTGTGGTTGGCCTGCCGGGCGATCAGATCCGCTACACCAACGACAAGCGCTTGTACGTCAATGGCCAGCCGGTTGCCGAGCAACTGGTTGGCAGCGAGCCAGGTACCTTGGGCAGCGCCGAGCTGTACAAGGAAAAACTCGGCGAAGCCGAGCACCTGATCCGCAAGGAAATGACCCGTTACCGCATGCCGCCGGACCAGCAATGGACCGTGCCGGCCGGGCACTACTTCATGATGGGCGACAACCGCGACAACTCCAACGACAGCCGCTTCTGGGATGACCCGAATATCCCTAAAGAGCTGCACGGCATGGTCCCGGACCACAATATCGTCGGCAAGGCGTTCGCGGTATGGATGAGCTGGCCAGAGCCCAAGCTCAGCCACTTCCCCAACCTGTCGCGGGTCGGCCTGATCCATTGAGCATCGACGGCGCTGTCTACAGACAGCGCCGATTGCATTTCTGACATAGGCTGTGTTCTCAGGGAGCGAGAGATTTCGCCGTTTCCGGCGACAGCACCGCCAAACCGTCTTCCAGGATGTTGATTTGAATAACGCGTTTAACACCGCAGGGGTGGCCCGATGAGTGCAACCCTGGCCCAACTGGAGCGCAAGCTCGGTTACACCTTCAAGGATCAGGAGCTGATGCTGCTGGCCTTGACCCATCGCAGCTATGCCGGGCGCAATAACGAGCGCCTGGAATTCCTCGGCGATGCCATTCTCAACTTCGTGGCCGGCGAAGCGCTGTTCGAGCGTTTCCCCCAGGCCCGCGAAGGCCAGCTATCGCGCCTGCGCGCACGCCTGGTGAAGGGTGAAACCCTGGCCCGCCTGGCCCGTGGTTTCGATCTGGGCGACTACCTGCGCCTGGGCTCGGGCGAACTCAAAAGCGGCGGTTTTCGCCGCGAGTCGATCCTGGCCGACGCCCTTGAGGCGTTGATCGGCGCGATCTACCAGGATGCCGACATGCAGACCGCACGTGAGCGCGTTCTGGCGTGGCTGACCGACGAGTTCGACGGCCTGACCCTGGTCGATACCAACAAAGACCCCAAGACCCGCCTGCAGGAGTTTCTGCAGTCGCGCAGCTGCGACCTGCCGCGTTACGAGGTGGTGGACATCCAGGGCGAACCGCACTGCCGCACCTTCTTCGTCGAATGCGAAGTGGTGCTGCTGAACAACAAAAGCCGCGGCCAGGGCGTGAGCCGGCGTATCGCCGAGCAGGTAGCCGCCGCCGCTGCATTGATCGCCCTGGGCGTGGAGAATGGCAATGACTGAGAATACTTCGACCCGCTGTGGCTATGTGGCCATCGTCGGCCGCCCCAACGTGGGCAAGTCCACGCTGCTCAACCACATCCTCGGGCAGAAGCTTGCGATCACCTCGCGCAAGCCGCAAACCACCCGCCACAACATGCTCGGCATCAAGACCGAAGGCGACGTGCAGGCGATCTATGTCGACACCCCCGGCATGCACAAGGCCAACGACAAGGCCCTGAACCGCTACATGAACCGCAACGCCTCGGCAGCCTTGAAAGACGTGGATGTGGTGATCTTCGTGGTCGACCGTACCCGCTGGACCGACGAGGACCAACTGGTGCTCGAGCGCGTTCAGTACGTGACCGGCCCGCTGATCATCGCGGTCAACAAGACCGACCGCATGGAAGAAAAAGCCGACTTGATCCCGCATCTGCAGTGGCTGCAGGAGCAACTGCCGAACGCGCAGGTGATGCCGATTTCCGCGCAGCAGGGGCACAACCTCGAAGCGCTGGAAGCCCAGATCGCCAAGCACCTGCCGGAAAACGATCACTTCTTCCCCGAAGACCAGATCACCGACCGCAGCAGCCGTTTCCTGGCCGCCGAGCTGGTCCGCGAGAAAATCATGCGCCAGCTGGGCGCAGAGCTTCCGTACCAGATCACCGTCGAAATCGAAGAGTTCAAGCAACAGGGCCATGTGCTGCATATCCATGCGCTGATCCTGGTTGAACGCGACGGCCAGAAGAAAATCATCATTGGCGACAAGGGTGAGCGTATCAAGCGCATCGGCTCCGAGGCGCGCAAGGACATGGAAGTGCTGTTCGACTCCAAGGTCATGCTCAACCTGTGGGTGAAGGTCAAAGGCGGCTGGTCTGACGACGAACGCGCCCTGCGCTCGTTGGGCTACGGCGACCTGTAAGCTTTTCAGCAAATTCGCTGTATCCCGTGGGAGCGGGCTTGCCCCGCGATTGCAATCGCGGGGCAAGCCCGCTCCCACAGTTCTTTCTGGCCCCGAGTGATTTCGCATGGACCAACCCACCCCCCAGCCGGCCTACGTGCTGCACAGCCGCGCCTACAAGGAAACCAGCGCGCTGGTGGACTTGCTCACCCCCCAGGGGCGGGTACGGGCGGTGCTGCGCCGGGCGCGGGGCAAGGGCGGTAGCCTGGTGCGCCCATTTGTGCCGCTTGAGGTTGAGTTGCGCGGGCGAGGGGAGCTGAAGAACGTCGGCCGTATGGACAGCAGCGGTATCGCCGCCTGGCTGCATGGCGATGCACTATTCAGCGGGTTGTACCTCAATGAGTTGCTGATGCGCCTGCTGCCAGCGGAGGCGCCCTACCCGGCGCTGTTCGAGCATTACACCCTGACCTTGCAGGCCCTGGCCGCCGGTCGCCCGTTGGAGCCGCTGCTGCGTGCGTTCGAATGGCGGCTGCTGGACGAGCTTGGCTACGCCTTTGCCCTGCACCATGACGTCAATGATGCCCCGGTGGTTGCCGATGGCCTGTACCGGTTGCTGGTCGATGCCGGGCTTGAGCGGGTCGAGCTGTTTCAGCCCGGGTTGTTCAAGGGCACCGAGCTGCTGGCATTGGCTGACGCGGACTGGGCCGCCCCCGGCGCATTGCTTGCGGCCAAGCGCCTGATGCGCCAGGCGCTGGCGGTGCACCTGGGGCCCAAGCCGCTGGTCAGCCGGGAACTGTTTCGCAAGCGCTGATCACGACGTATGCTGTGTGGCTCAACTATCAGGAGAGCCTTTCGTGACTCACAGCAACCGCATGCTTCTTGGCGTCAACATCGACCACGTGGCCACCCTGCGCCAGGCACGCGGCACGCGTTACCCTGATCCGGTCAAGGCTGCGCTGGACGCCGAAGAGGCGGGCGCCGACGGCATTACCGTGCACCTGCGTGAAGACCGCCGGCATATTCAGGAACGTGATGTACTGCTGCTCAAGGACGTGTTGCAAACGCGCATGAACTTCGAGATGGGCGTCACCGAAGAGATGATGGCCTTCGCCGAAAAGATCCGCCCTGCGCACATCTGCCTGGTGCCGGAAACCCGCCAGGAACTGACCACCGAAGGTGGCCTGGACGTGGCTGGCCAAGAGGCGCGTATCAAGGCTGCCGTCGAGCGCCTGGCGCGCACCGGCGCCGAAGTGTCGCTGTTCATCGATGCTGACGAGCGCCAGATCGAAGCCTCGCGCCGCGTGGGTGCGCCGGCTATCGAGCTGCACACCGGGCGTTACGCGGATGCTGAAACCCCAACCGAGGTGGCAGAAGAGCTGCAGCGCATCAAGGATGGCGTCGCCTTTGGCGTCGGCCAGGGCCTGATCGTGAACGCCGGCCACGGCCTGCACTACCACAACGTCGAGGCGGTGGCGGCAATCAAAGGCATCAATGAGCTGAACATCGGCCACGCCTTGGTGGCGCATGCCTTGTTTGTCGGCTTCAAGGCGGCAGTCGCCGAAATGAAAGCCCTGATCATCGCCGCTTCGCGCTGATCACCTCGCGCTGGTTCGGCACGCCCGGTTGGGCACTGTTTCGCGCAAGCCTGTGCTGGCCTCATCGCAGGCTGGCGCCAGCTCCCACAGGAATTGGGCCAGACACCAATATCGCAGTTGAAGCGGGCTCTGTGGGAGATTCTATGGTTTCGGGCAAGTCGCTTTTGATTGTGTAGGAGCGGCCTTGTGTCGCGAAAGGGCCCTCAACGCCAGCCCATCACTGCGTCTGAAACACCAGGCTGAAGCGCGTAGGCCCTTGCACTGCGCTGCGCACTTCGACCCGCCCGCCATGCAGGCGCATGATCGACTGCACGATGGCAAGCCCCAGCCCGGTACCACCTTCCAGCCTGGAACGCCCGCTGCCTGCGCGGTAGAACCGTTCGAACAGGTGCGGCAGGTCTGCTTCAGCAATGCCCGGCCCGCAGTTTTCGACCCACACAGCCATGCCGTCCGCCACCCGCTCGACCCCAACCGTCACCGGCAGCCCTTCGGCGCCGTGCCGAATGGCATTGCTCAGCAGGTTGGACAGTGCCCGCTGGAACATCAGCTTGTCCGCAAGCGCGGTGCCCCAGCCTTGCAGTTGCAGCGAGATATCCTTGAGTTCGGCGCTGAAGGCAAACAACTCGCTGACCCGCGCCACCTCGTCTGCCAACGCCAGCGGCGCCAGGCCAACCTGGCTGTGGGGCTGGCTGACCTGGGCCAGAAACAGCATGTCATTGATGATCCGGCTGAGCCGCGTCAGTTCCTCCACGCTGTCTTCCAGCGCCTCACGGTAACGCCCGGCGTCGCGCTCGCGCGCCAGGGTGACTTGCGCCTTGCCCATCAGGTTACTCAGCGGGGTGCGCAGTTCATGGGCCAGGTCATCGGAGAACTGCGACAGCTGGCTTACGCCGTGGTCGAGGCGGTCGAGCATCACGTTGATTGCCCGGGCAAGGTCCGCCAGCTCCAGCGGCAGACCTTCATGGGGCAAACGGTGGCCCAGGTCCTGGGCCGAGACCAATCCGGCAATTCTTCGAAAATGCCGTAAAGGCCGCAGGCCGCGCTGCACCAGCTTCCAGGCGGCAACGCCGATCAGCAGCAACACCAGCGGCAGGCCCAGCAAGGTTGAATGCAGGTACGCATCGAGCAGTGCGCTGTCATCGTTGCGGTTCAGCGACATCAGCACCTTCACCGGGGTGTCATCACGTAGTTGCATCACGCGGCTGGCGGTGAGCATCGGCGTGTCGCTGGCGTCGCGCCACTCATGGAAGGTGAGCTGCGCCTGTGCAGGCAGTGCTTGCAGATGCTGTGATTGCAGCGCCGGGCCCAGGCTCAGCAGGGCAGGGTGGCGGCTATTGATGGCCAGCACGCTGAGGCTGAGGTTGTCGTGGCCCATCACCAGGTCCAGCAGTGGGTGCGCCCGTACGCCGAGGTCGTCACTGCGCAGATCCACCCGCAGGTTGTGCTCGACCTGCAGCATCTTGCGGGTAAGGTCCTTGCGCGCCCGGCTGTCCAGCTCATGATCGAGGGCGAACACCGCCAGGGCTGCCAGCAGCAGTACCAGCGCCGCGCCCATCAGTATGACGGTAAGGCCAAGGCGCATGGACAGCGTGGCTGGCTTCACGCCCGCGCCTCCAGCACGTAGCCGACGCCGCGCAGGGTGTGGATGAGCTTGTCTTCGAACGGGTCGTCGATTTTTGCTCGCAAGCGGCGGATCGACACCTCGACCACGTTGGTGTCGCAATCGAAGTTCATGTCCCACACCAGCGAGATGATCTGCGTGCGCGACAATACCTCGCCGCTCTGGCGCATCAGCAGGTGCAGCAGGGTGAACTCCTTGGCGGTCAGGTCGATGCGCTGGCCGGCACGCCAGGCCCGATGCCGGCCAGGGTCAAGCTCCAGGTCGGCAACCTTCAGGGTGCTGGGCTGCAGGTTTTGTTCGGTGCGCCGCAGCAGGCTGCGGATGCGTGCAAGCAGCTCTGGAAACTCGAAGGGTTTGAGCAGGTAGTCATCGGCGCCCAGGTCCAGCCCCTTTACCCGGTCGGCCAGCCGCCCGTGGGCGGTGAGCATCATGATGCGCGTGGCGGATTCGGCGCGCAGGCGTTGCAGCACGCTCCAGCCGTCCAGCTCGGGCAGGTTGACGTCGAGGATCACCAGGTCGTAGGGCTGCTGGCGGGCCAGGTGCAGGCCATCGGTGCCGGTGTAGGCGCAGTCGACCACATAGCCGTTTTCACGCAGGCCCTGTTGCAGGTAGTCGGCGGTACGGGGTTCGTCCTCGATGATCAGTAGGCGCATGCTCAGGCTCGGTGGGGCGAAAGAAGGGGGCGATTCTCGACCCTGTAGCAGCATCAGGGTCAAGCGGGGGCATGTTACGGGATGCGAGCAGCCAAGCGGCGTGGATAACGAATTTGTAATCTGCCGGCCATGTCGCTGACGGTGCTGTGCCTGAGCCCCCTCGCGGTGGCTCGGCATTCCGAGCAAGCCCGCCCCACAGGAATTCGATGCGGCTTTCACGACTGTAATGCGCGGCTCACCTTGGTGTTAGCTAGCCCTTGGCAAGATTGCCTCAACTAAACGGTTACCACGAGGCAAGCACCATGAACCTGAGCAAGTACCTGCTGTTGGCAATCCTCGCCCTGGGCAGCACCAGCGTTTTCGCCGAAGGTGGCGCGGAGCGATCCAAGCAGTTCTGGCAGGCGTTTCGCGAAGATCAGGCGCGGCTGTATGGCAACGACCAGGCGCAGGCGGTTGCCGAGCGTGAGCGTGAAGCCAAGGCCCGCAAGGTTGCGAAGGATTGAGAGGCACTGCACCTGCGCCGCAACCGCTCCACGGCGCAGGTGACTTCAGGCGCCTGCAGCTTGGCTGCCGGCGCCTTTTTTACTTGCGCGCCAGCAACGTGGCGCGGCGCGGGGCCGGCAGGCCTTCGACGGTTTTACCGGGGTCGTTGGGGTCGAGGAAATCGCCCAGTGACTGGTAGCGCATCCACTCGGTACTGCGCTGCTCCTCAAGGCTGGTGACGCTGACATCGACGCAGCGCACATCGCTGAAACCTGCGCGGCGCAACCAGCGCTCCAGGGCTGGTACCGACGGCAGGTACCACACGTTGCGCATCTGCGCGTAACGGTCCTCGGGCACCAGCACCTGGTTCTCGTCGCCCTCGATGACCAGTGTCTCCAGCACCAGCTCACCCCCTTTTACCAGGCAGTCCTTGAGCGCCAGCAGGTGCTCGATGGGCGAGCGGCGATGGTAGAACACGCCCATGGAGAACACCGTATCGAACCCCTCGAGGTTGGCCGGCAGTTCTTCCAGGGCGAAGGGCAGGTGCCAGGCCGGTAGCTGCGGCAGGTACTGCTGCACAGCCTGGAACTGGCAGAAGAACAGCCAGTTGGGGTCGACACCCACCACCATGTCGGCGCCAGCACCGAGCATGCGCCATTGGTAATAGCCATTGCCACAGCCGACATCGAGCACGCGCTTGCCCTTGAGGTCCAGGTGCGGGCCGACCCGCGACCATTTCCAGTCCGAGCGCCACTCGGTATCGACATGCACGCCGAACAGGTCGAACGGCCCTTTGCGCCACGGCGACAAGCCCATCAGTGCCTCGCGCATTTGTGCGCGGGTGGCCGGGTCGCAGTCGCAATCCAGGCGCAGGCCGTTGACCAGGTCGATTTCGCTCGGCACAAGCTTGGGCAGCGCCTCAAGTGCGCCGCGCCAGCGGTCGAGGTCGCCGTGGCCTTTTTCAAGCTTGGCGTCGAGTTGGGCCTGCAGGCCTTGCGACCAGGTAGCCAGCGGCGTACCCGCCAGGCGGCGGACGAGGGGGGAAAGATCGATCATGGCAGGGCTATCAGAGAGGCGAAGTTAAGGCACTGGAACCACGGCACGACCTTGGAGAAACCGGCCTCGCGCAAACGTTGCTCGTGGGCCTGCAAGGTGTCGGGCTTCATCACATGCTCGATGGCGCTGCGCTTCTGGGCAATTTCCAGCTCGCTGTAGCCGTTGGCACGTTTGAAGTCCAGGTGCAGCTCGTTGAGCAGGTGCTGCTGCTGGTCATCGGCAAAGCACAGCTTTTCGGAAAGAATCAGCGCGCCGCCCGGCAGCAAAGCCTGGCGAATTTGCGCCAGCAGCGCCAGGCGCTGCTCGGGCGCGATGAATTGCAAGGTGAAGTTCATCGCCACCACCGAGGCCGGTTGCAGGGCAAGGTTGAGGATGTCTGCCTCGACCACTTCAACCGGCAGCAGCTCCTGGAACATCGAGTCTTGCGCATTGAGGTATTGCTGGCAGCGTTCGACCATGGCGGCGGAATTGTCCACCGCAATGACCCGGCAGCCGTCTACCCGCACATGGCGGCGCAGGGCCTGGGTAACGGCGCCCAGTGAGGCGCCGAGGTCATACAGCGCCGTATTGGGCTGGGCGAAGCGCGCCGCGAGCACACCGAGGTTCTCGACGATGGTCGGGTAGCCGGGTACCGAGCGCTTGATCATGTCCGGGAACACCCGCACCACGTCCTCGTTGAAGACGAAGTCGGGCACTTGTTCCAGAGGCTGGGCGAATAAACGGTCGGGGGGTTGGCTCACAGTTGGCTCGATGCGATGTCTTTCAAGGCCGGCATTTTATCCAAAGGTCGACAGCAAGCCAAATCGCTAACCGGTGGTGTGCCTGATCAACCACCCGTGACCCTGATCTGGCAATCGAATGTCTGCACCGGGCGTACCTCTGGGGCCCAGGGCTGTTGATAGACCAGCACCAGATGCCCGTCGCCGGTGGCCTTGGCCTGGAAACGCCATGAAGACACACCCGCGCTGCCGACGATGCCGGCGTCTTCGGGTGCGCTGTACACCTCTGGGCCAAGGCTTTGCAGGATATTCGAGGCCGGGTTCTGCAGCAGCCAGCGATAGCCCGTGGTGGGGTTGGCGGGCAGCGTCAAGGCCAGGGTCTGGCCTACTACCAGACGCTTGGGGCATTCGCTTTCGGCGTCGAGTTCTACCGGGCCTTTGGGTTGCTGGGCACAGGCGGCGAGCAGGGCAAGGCTAAAGGGAGCAAGCAAACGATGGGCGGTCATAAAGGCTCCGCAGGCGGAAGATAGCCGCAGAATACCCGAAGCGGCTGCTGATGTCGGCCCCTGGGCAAGCAGGCCCGCTTGCGCGGGCCGCTGTGTGTGGCAGGTGTCAGAACAACACTTTGGCAACGTCGGCATAGCGCCGTGCAAAGTGCACCGTCAGGCCCTCTTTCAGGTAATCAGGCAATTCCTCGAAGTCGCCACGGTTAGGCTCTGGCAGGATCAGCTCGAAGATCTTCTGCCGGCGCGCGGCGATCACTTTCTCGCGTACCCCGCCAATCGGCAGCACCTGGCCAGTAAGGGTCAGTTCGCCAGTCATGGCCACGCCTTTTTTCGGCGCCTGGTCACGGGCCAGCGAGAGCAGCGCACTGGCCATGGTCACCCCGGCGCTTGGGCCGTCTTTGGGGGTGGCACCCTCGGGCACGTGCAGGTGAATGAATGCCTCGTTGAAGAACGCCGGGTCCGCGCCGAATGCCTTGAGGTTGGAGCTGATATAGCTGTAGGCGATTTCGGCAGACTCCTTCATCACATCCCCCAGCTTGCCGGTGAGCTTGAAGCCGCGGTTGAGGGTATGAATGCGTGTGGCTTCGATGGGCAAGGTGGCGCCGCCCATGCTGGTCCAGGCAAGGCCGGTGATGACGCCTTTACCGGCCAGCACCTGTTCGCTGCGAAATACCGGCATGCCCAAGGCCGCTTCGAGGTCTTTATTGGCGATCTTGAGCTTGGCATCGGGGGCATCCAGCAGCTTGACCACGGCCTTGCGCACCAGCTTGCCGAGCTGCTTTTCCAACTGCCGCACGCCGGCTTCGCGGGCATAGCCCTCGATTACGGTACGCAGCGCGCCGTCGCTGATGGCCAGGCTGTTTTTCGATACGCCGGCTTTTTCCAGCTGCTTGGGCCACAGGTGGCGCTTGGCGATGGCCATCTTTTCTTCGGTGATGTAGCCAGACAGGCGGATCACCTCCATGCGGTCAAGCAACGGGCCGGGGATCGAGTCCAGGGTGTTGGCGGTGCACACGAACAGCACTTTCGACAGGTCCAGGCGCAGGTCGAGGTAGTGATCGAGGAAGTCGACGTTCTGCTCGGGGTCGAGGGTTTCGAGCAAGGCCGAGGCGGGGTCGCCCTGGTAGCTCTGGCCCATCTTGTCGATTTCGTCGAGCATGATCACCGGGTTCATCACCTCGACGTCCTTGAGCGCCTGCACCAACTTGCCCGGCTGGGCGCCAATGTAGGTGCGCCGGTGGCCTTTGATTTCGGCTTCGTCGCGCATGCCGCCGACACTGAAGCGATAGAACGGCCGGCCAAGGGATTCAGCGATGGACTTGCCGATACTGGTCTTGCCCACCCCCGGCGGGCCAACCAGCAGCACGATGGAGCCGCTGATTTCGCCCTTCCAGGCACCGACGGCGAGGAACTCAAGGATGCGCTCCTTGATGTCATCGAGCCCGGCGTGGTGGCGGTCGAGCACTTTGCGCGCATGCTTGAGGTCGAGCTTGTCAGCGCCGTACACGCCCCAGGGCAAGGCGGTGGCCCAGTCCAGGTAATTGCGCGTGACGGCGTACTCGGGCGAGCCGGTTTCCAGAATGCCAAGCTTGCCCATTTCTTCGTCGATGCGTTTTTTCGCTTGCTCGGGCAGGGTCTTGCCGACCAGGCGCTGCTGGAACTGCTCAAGGTCGGCGCTGCGGTCGTCCTTGGTCAGGCCCAGCTCCTGCTGGATGACCTTAAGCTGCTCCTTGAGGAAGAATTCGCGCTGGTGTTCCCCGATCTGGCGGTTCACCTCGGCAGAAATCTCGTTCTGCAGGCGGGCGACCTCGACCTCCTTGCGCAGCATCGGCAGGACCTTTTCCATGCGCTTGAGCATGGGCACGCAATCGAGCACTTCCTGCAACTGGCTGCCAGTGGCGGAGGTCAGTGCGGCGGCGAAGTCGGTGAGCGGCGAAGGGTCGTTGGGGCTGAAGCGGTTGAGGTAGTTTTTAAGCTCTTCGCTGTACAACGGGTTGAGCGGCAGCAGCTCTTTGATCGCGTTGATCAGGGCCATGCCGTAGGCCTTCACCTCGTCGGTGGGCTCGGTGGACTGGCGGGGGTATTCGACTTCAACCAGGTACGGCGGGCGGTGGTGCTTGAGCCAGGTGCGGATGCGCACGCGGGTCAGGCCCTGGGCGACGAATTGCAGCTTGCCGCCTTCACGGCTGGCGTGGTGCACCTTCACCAGGGTGCCGTATTCGGGCAGGGCCTTGGTGTCGAAATGGCGGTGATCTTCGGGCGGGCTGTCCATGTAGAACAGCGCCAGGCTGTGGTGCTCGGACTTGGCCACCAGGTCCAGGGTTTCGGCCCATGGCTCTTCGTTGACGATCACCGGCAGCACTTGTGCTGGGAAGAACGGGCGGTTGTGAATGGGGATCACATAGACCTTGTCCGGCAGTTGCTGGCCGGGCAGGGCAAGGAGGTGGCCGGTGCCGGGCGCTGCGGCCAGATGCTCGACTTCGCTGTGTTCGTCAGGGTGATCGGGAAAATCCTGCTGGTCGCTCATGGGGCACCTGCGTCAATGGCTATGGGTGCTTAGATGGGGCGGGGGGCAACAGGTTTCAATGGTAGATGACAGATGCCATCGCGGGGCACGCCCGCTCCCACACCAACCGGTGGGAGCGGGCTTGCCCCGCGATGCAGACTTACTCGCCGAGTTTGTAGGCGATGATGTAGTCGCCCATCTTGGTGCCCAGCGAGCCGTGGCCGCCGGCGACGATCAGTACGTACTGCTTGCCGTCCTTGCCGGTATAGGTCATCGGCGTGGCTTGGCCGCCGGCCGGCAGGCGGGCGCTCCACAGCTCTTTGCCGTTGCTCACGTCATAGGCGCGCAGGTACTGGTCCAGCGTGCCGCTGAGGAACCCTACGCCACCTGCGGTGACAATCGAACCGCCCATGCTCGGCACGCCAACCGGCAGGCCGATCGGCACTGGCGTGCTGTCACGGGTGGTGCCGTTCTTGTGCTTCCACACCACCTTGTTGGTGAACAGGTCGATGGCGGCCACATAACCCCAGGCCGGGGCCTGGCACGGTACGCCCAGCGGCGACATGAACGGGTGCATGATCACCGCGTACGGTGCGCCGGTGTTGGGCTGCACGCCGCTGGTCTCGCTTTCGCGCTTGCTGCCTGCGGCAACTTGCTCGCGTGGCACCATCTTCGACACGAAGGCCATGTAGTTGGGCGAGGTGAACAGCAGCTGGCGCACCGGGTCGACTGAAACGCCGCCCCAGTTGAACACCCCGACGTTGCCTGGGTAGATCAGGCTGCCCTGTTCGGACGGCGGGGTGTACTGGCCTTCGTAACGCAGCTCGCGGAACTGGATGCGGCAGATCAGTTGGTCGAACGGCGTAGCGCCCCACATGGCCTGTTCGGTCAGCTCAGGGCCCAGCAGGTTCAGGTCGGAACGGGCCTGGGTCGGCGCGGTGTGGTCGCCCTTGACGGCGCCCTGTGGCACCGGGATCTCATGGATCGGCACGATCGGGGTGCCGTCGCGGCGGTCCAACACGTACAGGCTGCCCTGTTTGGTCGGCACGATCACGGCGGGTTTGACGCCATCGTCGGTCTTCAGGTGCACCAATGTTGGCTGGCTACCAACGTCCATGTCCCACAGGTCGTGGTGGGTGAACTGGTAGTTCCAGCGCACCTTGCCCGTGGCCAGGTCCAGGGCGACTACGCCTGCGCTGTACTTCTCGGCGCCTGGGGTGCGGTCGGCGCCCCACTGGTCGGGGGTCTGGTTGCCCAAAGGCAGGTAGACCATGCCCAGCTCTTCGTCGACGCTTGCCAGCGACCACATGTTGGCCGAGTTGCGGCTGTACTGCTTGCCGTCGGCCAGCGGCTTGGTGTCGTCCGGGTTGTTGCTGTCCCAGTTCCATACCAGGCGGCCGTCGTGCACGTCATAGGCGCGGATCACGCCGGATGGCTCGTTGGTCGACTCGTTGTCGGTAACGTGGCCGCCGATGATCACCAGGTCGCGGGTGATTGCCGCAGGCGAGGTGGAGTAGTAACCCCCCGCGGTGAACGGGCCGATGCCGCGGGTCAGGTCGATCTGGCCCTGGTTGGCGAAGCCTTCGCAAACCTTGCCGTTATCGGCATTGATGGCGATCAGGCGGGCGTCGGCGGTGGGCAGGTACAGGCGGCGTGGGCAGGCTTGGGCCACGGCCTGGCCGGCGTCGCTGATTTTCGGTGCCGGGCTGCCGTCGCGGCTGATGTAGCTGTTCTCGTCATAGAACGAGACGCCACGGCAGGTCATGTGGGCAAAACCCTTGAAGGTCTTGGTGGGGCTGGTGATCTGCGGGTCTAAACGCCAGATCTCGGCACCGGTGTCCGGGTCCAGCGCCAGCACTCGGCCATGTGGCGTGCACGCGTAGAGCATGCCGTTGGCCTTGAGCGGGGTGTTTTCGTTGGTCAGCTCGACCGGGTCGTTGTCGGTCGGCAGGTCACCGGTGCGGATGCGCCAGGCTTCGGTGAGCTGGTAGGCGTTCTGCGGGGTGATCTGGCGCAGCGGCGAGTAGCGGTCGCCGTGTTCGCTGCGCCCGTAGGCCTGCCAGTCGCCATCGGGCATGGCCGGTGCGGCACTGGCCATTTCGCTGCTGTCACGGGTGAACTGGCCGTGAATCTCGCCTGGGTGGGTGAACTGGCTGCCAATGGCGCTGGCGCCGGAGGCCACCACTGCAAGGCCGAGCAGTGCCGTATTGACCGTTGCTGCCGGGCCGCTGAGCGGGCGCCGTGCCCAGGGCAGCAGCAGGACCACGCCGAGGGCAAACCAGATGGCCAGGCGTGGCACCAATTGCCACCAGTCCAGGCCGACTTCCATCAGGGCCCACACTGTGCTGCCCAGCAGCACCAGGCCATACAGGCCCAGGGCGATGCGGCGCAGCGCCAGCAACAGCACGCCGGACAGGGCAAAGCCGATGCCTGCGATGAGGTAGTAGAGCGAGCCGCCCAGTTGGCTCAGTTTGATGCCGCCGGCCAACAGGGCCAGGCCCATCAGCAACAGCAGCACGCCCATCAGCCGGGGTAGCCAGCGGGTTCCAGTCTCGGCACCGTCAGTGCTCATGTCAGGTTCTCCGTGTAAGTGAAAGTGTCAGGTCAGAAAGTGCTTTGAATCTTCAGGCCGCCGATCAGCGCGTCATCGACCCGCGACACCCCGCCCGGATGGCGGATGTACTGCAGGTTCGGGCGCACGGTCAGCCAGTCGGCCAGGTGAACGCCGTAATACAGTTCGGCGCTGTATTCGGTGTCCTGCACCGGCAGGAAACCGGGGTTGTCGTAGTCGTCCAGGCCCGCGGCCTGGTTGCTGAGGCGGGCGTTCTTGCGGTACCCGGGGTTGACGTGCACGCGGGCAAGGGCGAAACCGATGTCGTCCTTGGCACGGGCATCGAAGGGCCCTTTGTAAACCACACCAGCCTGCACATAGTTGTCGATGGCATTGGTCTTCTTGTCATGCAACGTGGCATTGGCGAACAGGCTCAGGCCGCGCGAGGCGTCGGACGCCTGGGCGGTGACCTGCTGCTGGGCGCCCAGCCACAACCCATGCTTGCTCGAGCTGCTGCGGTAGGCGGCGCCACTGATTGCCGCAGGCTGGCCATTGCTGTCCTTGAGAACATCCTGTGCCTTGGCATTACTGTAGTAGTAGCCGGCGCGATATTCCCCTTCAAGGCCATTGACCCGCGGGCTCCACACCAGTTCGATCGGCATCACGGCGCCTTGCGTGCCACTGCCGCTGAGTTTGAAGCCGTTGCCGGATTCAAGGTTGGAGGGGTTCTGCTCGAACACCCCAACCTGTGCGTAAAGCTGATCGTTGAGGTTGTAGCGCACGCGCAGCGCCCACTGGCTGACCGGCCAGTTGTACCAGATGCCGCCCACCCAGTTGCCCACCTGCGAGCCGCAGAACGCCAGGTTCTGGAAGTCGCACGGGAAACTGTTGAAGTCCTCGCCTTCGCCGAAACGGCCGAATTTCACATCCAGTGCGCCGTCGAAGTATTTCTGCTTGATCCACATCTGGGTCAGCCGCCAGGTTTCGCCGCGGCCCCAGACTTCCTGGGCCGAGGTGAACCCGCCGACCCGTGGGTCGTTGATGCGGTCGTTGCTGATGTTGTCGCCGTGGCGCTCGGTCACGGTGAGCTGGAACTCGGTGTCGTGCCAGCCGAGGATCTTCTCCAGGTCCATGTGCGCGCCCAGGGTGAACTGGTCGCTGTAGCGCGCTGCGCGGTCGTGGCTGTAGCCGCCGTGCAGGTTGCTGCCCATTTCGCCGGTGTAGCCGAGGGTGAAGTCGTAGCCTTTTTCCAGCAACTCGGTGCGGGTGCCGCCCCAGTCGCCGAGCATCCACGGGGAGTCGTTGGCAAACATTTCGGCAGCGTTGGCGATGAGTGGCGAGCCCACCAGGGCGGCCAAGGCGCAATAACGAACAACAGGCAGTTGGAGCATGAGATAGCGCTATCTTTAATTTATCGAAGGAACGGCAAACCCTTCGAAGCAGGAATACTTCGAGGGTTATGGCAGCAAAGGTGTCTAGATGAAGCGTTTCAGCTTGCGGCGGGAGAATATAGGGGAATTTGTAAGAAAAAAAGACAAAATGTCGCAGGGGATTGTTGCGGGTGGTGTAACAGTCCTGCATCCATCGCGGCGCGGGTCAGGCCATGCCACGGGTGGATAGTGGCTTCATCGCGGTACAAGCCCGCTCCCACCCTGTTCTCGGGGGCCATGTGCCTGCCACTGGCCTCTACACTGGTGTAAGGTGCGCACCTTCACGAACCTGGAGCACTGGCATGAGCACGGCCCAACACAATGCGCTGCACGGCAAGACCCTCGAGCAGATCCTCACCGAGCTGGTGGCGCACTACCAATGGCAGGGCCTGGCCGAGCGTGTCGATATCCGCTGCTTCAAGAGCGACCCGAGCATCAAGTCGAGCCTGACCTTCCTGCGCAAAACCCCGTGGGCCCGTGAGAAAGTCGAGCACCTGTACCTCAAGTTGCAGCGCAAAGGCTGATGCCGCAGCGCCCATGGCTGGCCGTGGCTGCCGTACTTGGCTGGACGGGCCTGGCGATTCAGATGTACCTGGTGCTGTGGGCGCGCTGGCAGGAACAGGCCAGCCTCATCGGCGGGCTGGTCAACTTGTTCTGTTTTTTTACCGTGCTCAGCAACACCTTGGTGGCCACGGTGCTGACCCATGCGGCGTTTGGCCGTGAGTCACGTGCGCGGCGCTGGTTTCTGTCGCCTGCGGTCAGCAGCTGCATCGCCACCAGTATCGTGCTGGTGGCGCTGGCCTACAGCGTGCTGCTGCGCCACTTGTGGCACCCCGAGGGCTGGCAGTGGCTGGCAGACGAGTTGCTGCACGACGTAATGCCGCTGGTGTTCGCGGTGTACTGGTGGTGCGAGGTGCCGAAGGGGCAGTTGCGCGTTTGGCACCTGGCTGCTTGGGCGCTGTACCCGGCGGGCTACTTTGCCTTGGTGCTGCTGCGCGGGCATGAGATCGGGGTGTATCCCTATCCGTTCGTGGATGTGGCGCAACTGGGCTATGGGCAGGCAATGCTCAATGCACTTGGCGTGCTTGCGGGGTTCTGGGGGATTGGGCTGGTGCTGCTGGGTGTGGACCGCTGGCGCGCTGGGCGATGATTGTTCAGGCCCTTTACAAGGCTGGCGCGGTCTCTTGTAGGAGCGGCCTTGTGTCGCGAATGGGCTGCAAAGCAGCCCCCAGGATCTCGCCCTCATGCAAAACCGCCGGGGCCGCTACGCGGCCCTTTCGCGACACAAGGCCGCTCCTACAAAGGCGCGTGGTTTGGGGGGCAGGTGGAGACAGCCTGCGATAGCGGCATCAATCGTCGTCCGCCGTACCCTCAGCCCGCCAGTAGGCGGCGGCTTTCAATGCATCCTCCTGCACGCCTTTATCCAGCAGCAGCGCCTTGGCTTGGCGGGTCAGCGACTTTTCCAACGCTACCCAGCTGTACAGCCGCCCTTGCGGCAGGCTCAAGCCACTGACCACCTGCAGAAGGTCCTGCTGATGCCGGAGTACCCAGGTCACCTCCACCTGCGCCTGGCTGGCCAGCATCTGGCGCTCCTGGTCGTCTTCGATCTGGATCACCGCCACCACCCGGCGCCCTGCAGGCAATGCTTCCAGGCGCCGGGCGATGGCCGGGATCGCCGTTTCATCGCCAATCAACAAATAGCTGTCGAAAATATCCGGAACCACCAGCGACGCTCTCGGCCCCGCGATATTCAGCGTTTGCCCAGGTGTCGCCTGCGCAGCCCAGGTGGACGCAGGGCCGTCGCCATGCAGCACGAAGTCGATATCCAGCTCCAGGTTGACCAGGTCGATGCGCCGCGGCGTGTACTCGCGCATGGTTGGCCGGGCGCCGTCGCGGTTCAGCTCGCGCGCATCGATGGCGTGTTGCTGCTCAGCCGTGGTGGCGAACAGCAGCTTGATGTGGTCGTCCGTGCCCAGGCTGCTGAAGCCGGCAAGCTCGGCGCCGCCCAAGGTAATGCGGCGCATGCGCGGGGTCAGCTCGGTGACCCGCAGCACTACCAAGCGGCGCTGGCGGATTTGATGGTTGACGCGGTGAATGCTGTCGCTCATGGCGTGTACTCCGTAATGGCGGGCCCAGCGGCGATGGCCTTGGCGGTGTCGTTGAGCAGGGTGCTGACCCGCGCGATCTCCTCCGGCGTCCAGTGGCCGCTGTGCATGTGCAAGGCGTGGCGCAGGTTGCCGACCGCCTGGTGAATTTCGGCGGGGCGGTCGTGGCCGCGCAGCGCGCGCTTGCTGACCTCGATACGCATGCGTACGCCGTCGAGGGCGACCGCCTGTTCGGTCAAGGCGTTGCGGCCGGCCTCGGTGATGGCATAAAGGCGTTTGCTGCCCTGCACCTGGCCGCTGATCAGCTCGGCTTCTTCGAGGTAATTGAGGGTTGGGTAGATCACCCCAGGGCTCGGGCTGTAGCTGCCGTCGAAGAGGTTTTCGATCTGGCGGATCAGGTCGTAGCCATGGCCAGCCTGGCTGGCCAGCATCGACAGGATCAACAGTTTCAGGTCACCGGGGGCAAACACCCGAGGGCCGCGCTCGCCCCGGACGGGGCGGCGTTCAAAAGGGTCATGGTCACGCATGGCGCTGGGGCTCCGTGTGTTTCGATATATCGCAAGATATTACTCAAGATATATCGTATGACAAGCCCTCAAATGCAGATGATTATCATCTAATTGGCCGATAGGTCATGCCCGCCCACGGGCACCATGGCGACTTGCGGCGCCTTGCAGGCGTTCGGGTTACCGGGTTCCAAGTACGGCATCAGGATCGGCGCCATGCCCTTGAGCACCTGCACCGGCAACGCCGAGGTGAAGGTGAAGGCTTCGGCCGAGCGCCCGGAGACGAACGCGGTAAGGGTGCCGAAGTGGTTGTCGCCCAGGTAGAACACAAAGGTGGCAGTGCGGTTGAGCGAGCGCGAACCGAGCAACCGGCCGCCGGCGCCGTAGCTGGCGATACGGTTGTCGCCGGTGCCGGTCTTGCCGCCCATCACCAGCGCGGTGCCGTCCTGCAGCTTGAAGCTGCCGGAGATACGCCGCGCAGTACCGGCATCGACCACTTGCGACATGGCGCCTTTGAGCGCCCGCGCAACTTCTACCGGGAGGATCCGCTGGCCGCGGTCCGGGTCGCTGATCAACTGGGTTTCAAACGGGGTGCCTTGGGCAAAATGCAGGGTGTCGATGCGCAGGGTCGGCAGGCGCACGCCGTCGTTCTGGATGATCCCGACCAGCTCCGAGAGCGCCGCCGGGCGGTCGCCGGAGCTGCCGATGGCGGTCGCCAGCGACGGCACCAGGTGGTCGAACGGGTAGCCGACGCGCTTCCAGCGCTGGTGAATATCAGTGAACGCCTCGATTTCCACCATGGTGCGGATGCGGCTGTCACGGGCGCCCTGATGGCGGCTCTTGAACAGCCAGCCATACACTTCCTGGCGCTCGAAACGGCTGGCGTTGAGGGTGTCCCTCAGCGAAGCCCCCGGGTTTTTCAGCAGGTAGCCGAGCATCCACAGGTCCAGCGGGTGCACCTTGGCGATATAGCCTTGGTCGGGCAGGTCGTACTTGCCCGGGCCGTAGGCTGCGTACATCTCGACCAGGCGGCTGTCGGTGAGCTTGGCCATGGCCTGCTTGTCGCCCTTGCTGTGGGCGCGCACGAAGGCGTTGAAGGTTTCCTGGCTGGCTTCCGGGAACAGGTAGCGGTGCACCGCCGCCAGGCGCTGCGGGGTCACGCGCAGGCTGTCGAGGAAGGTGTCCAGGCGCTGCTGCGAGGTCTTGCGCTGGTATTTTTTCCAGAACCGCATCATGTAGTTGGTGCCTTCGCGGTCGGCGAAGCGCGCCAGGTATTCCTGGCGGCGCGGGTCGCCATCGTCGCGCAGCAGCGGTTCGCGGTTGTACGGCTGCTGGTAGGTCACATAGCGCACGATGTCGCGCATCAGGCGAATGAACGGCAGGTTGATCGACTCGCGCAGGGCATCCTTGAGGGTTGGGTTGCGGCTGTTGTCTTCCTTGCGGAAGTTGTTGAACACATGCATGCCGCCGCCGGTGAAGAACGCCTCGCCGGTATTGGCCGAATACTTGCGCTCAAGCGCAGCATCGAGCATGGCATCCAGGCTTTGGTTCTTGCTGTTTTGCGCAAGCCACTCCAGCGACCACTGGGTCAGCCGGTCGAGTTCGGCTACGGGCACTTTTTTAAGCTCGGCGGGGGGCATGCCTGCGTACTTGTCGTGCAGCTCGGCGATGATTTCCAGGTAGGTGGTGAGCACCCGCAGCTTGGCGGTAGAACCCAGCTCCAGCTTGCTGCCTTCGTTGATGTCGAACGGCTGGTCGGTGCTGTCGGTCTGCACCCGCACCCGCGAGCCGTCGGCGGTGCGCTCGAACAGGGTAAAGCTGTAGCTCACCTGGTCGGTGGTCTTGCTGGTCAGCAGGCGCTCGCCGATCAGCCCCAGTTGCGCGGCGAAGGCCGGGTCGGAGAGGTTTTTCAGGTATTGGCTGACTTGCAGTTGCAGGTCGGCCTGCAGCGTACTGGTGGCCGACAGGTCGAGGCGGTCGAGGTCGTACAGCGGGCGGTTGAGCATCGCCGCCAGGCGGTTGCGCGCAAGGCTGATGCCCTTGTTGGTGATGATCGGCACGATGGTCGGCTGCGCCACCCAGTCGCGGTACACCGCCTTGCTGGCCAGTGCTGCATCGGCCAGCGGGCGGTCGATGACGCTGGCGCCTGCCAGCACGCGGATGTGCGAGTCGGTGAGTTCGGCAAGCTCGATACGGCCTTTGGACAGGTAATAGGAAGGCCGGCGCTGGGCGATCATCAGCGACAGCACCTGGCGCAGGGCCAGGCCGCGCTGGGCCAGGCTTTGCTCATCGGGTGCGGTCGAGTTGAGCGCCCGGTTCACCTGGTCGAAGTCGGCGCCGTACCACACCCGCAGCCCTTCGGCCATGCCATGCACCTCACCGTGGCCGGGTACTGCCGACAGCGGCACGCTGTTGAGGTAGTCACGCACGATACGCTCGCGGGCCAAGGTGGTGTCCGGCCCGCCAAGATAGGCCCGCACGCTGGCCGAGATCATCTGGCGGATTTTTTCGCTGCCCGAGACGGTCAGCCCGTCGGGGGAATGCCGGTACTTTTCCAGCTGCGTGGCCAAGGTACTGCCGCCGGCGGACTGGCCGGGCAGTGCCAGGTACTTGGCAACCTGGCTATAGGCGGCCTTGGCGAAGCGCGGCCAATCCACGGCCGGGTTGTTCTGTGGGTCCTTCGGGTCGAGCAGGTCGCGGTTTTCGATGAACAGCAGGCTGTTGACCACCACCGGCGGGATCGCGGCAAAGTCGGGGTACAGGTGCTGCGGGTAGTTGTACTGGTACAACGCATCGCCACGGCAGTCGGTGATCGACAGCCCTGCCTGGATCTTTTCCACATAGGGCACGAACAGGCCGTGGTCGACGTAGCGCATCAACTCAGGCGAGAAACGCACCTGCTGGTTGATCAGGTAGTCGCGCTTGAGCAGCCGTGGCAAGAATTCGCCCAGGCCGCTGTAGCCCAGGCGCTTGTCGAACGGGCCTTCGCCTGGGTAGACGATGGCGTCGCTTGGGCCGGGTTGCAGGCGGTAGGTGAGGGTACTGGCCAGGCGGCTGAACTCGCGCGACTGCAGGCGCGAGGTCTGGATTTCCTGCCAGGCGGCATAACTCACGGCGATCAGGGCCAGCACCAGCACCAGCAGTATCAGCCGCCACCACAGACGACGCTGGCGGGGCTGGATTGGCGGGGGAGTTTCAGCCTGGGGTGCGTTGGGTGCTTCCGTTCTGGTCTGTTCCGATTGCCACAGTGCGCCCATAGTCTTGAGTCCGGCCAGGTATTATCGTCTTGCTTGCCTGAAGCTTAGACGGTGGGCTGGCGTGGTGAAAAATTTGTGGCGCAGGGTTTGTACCAAGCCAATTGCCTGTGTTTTTAGGCTGGCCTGTACCGGCCTCATCGCAGGCTGGCGCCAGCTCCCACAGAGACCGCCACAACTTTGGTATTGGAGGCTGGCTCAGATCCTGTGGGAGCTGGCGCCAGCCTGCGATGGCCTGCAGCGCAGGCCGGCTAGCTCAGGCCGCCACTTCGCTATGTGGCTCGAAACTGTCGGCCCGCGCCAATTGCCACATGCGCGAATAGAACTGCCCGTCGACCTCGCCAGTCAGCAGTTCGCCCGGCTTGAGGAACACGTGCATCTGCGAGAACAGCTTGATCTCGGTGGCAGAAATGCGCCGCACCAAGTGCTTGGCCTCCAGCTGCGCCGGGTGCTCAAGCCCGGCAGCTGCGAGCATTTCGGCCAATGCGCGCAAGGTGTTGTGGTGGAAGTTGAACACCCGCTGCGCCTTGTCCGGCACCACCAGTGCACGCTGGCGCAGGGCGTCCTGGGTGGCGACGCCGGTTGGGCATTTGTTGGTGTGGCAGCTCTGCGACTGAATGCAGCCGATGGCGAACATGAAGCCGCGCGCCGAGTTGGCCCAGTCGGCGCCAATGGCCAGCACGCTGGCAATGTCGAAAGCGCTGACGATCTTGCCGCTGGCGCCAAGCTTGATCTTGTCGCGCAGGTTCAGCCCGACCAAGGTGTTGTGCACGAACAATAGCCCTTCGCGCAGCGGCACGCCCATGTGGTCGGTGAACTCCACCGGCGCCGCCCCCGTACCGCCCTCGGTGCCATCGACGACGATGAAGTCCGGCAGGAGGCCGGTCTCAAGCATGGCCTTGGCAATGCCCATGAACTCCCACGGGTGGCCCAGGCAGAACTTGAAGCCCACCGGCTTGCCGCCGGATAATTCGCGCAGCTGGGCAATGAACTGCATCAGCTCGATGGGGGTGGAGAAGGCGCTGTGGCGCGATGGCGAGATGCAGTCCTCGCCCATGACGATGCCGCGGGTCTCGGCAATTTCCTCGGTGACCTTGTGCTTGGGCAAGATGCCGCCATGGCCCGGCTTGGCGCCCTGGCTCATCTTGATCTCGATCATGCGCACTTGCGGGTTTTGCGCCTGGGCGGCGAAGCGCTCAGGGTCGAAGCGCCCGTCCGGGGTGCGGCAGCCGAAATAGCCACTGCCCAGCTCCCAGGTCAGGTCGCCGCCATGTTCGCGGTGGTACGGGCTGATGCTGCCTTCGCCGGTGTCATGTGCAAAATTGCCCAGCTTGGCGCCCTGGTTGAGCGCGCGAATGGCGTTGGCGCTGAGCGAGCCGAAGCTCATCGCCGAAATATTGAAGATCGACGCCGAGTACGGCTGGGTGCACTGCGGCCCGCCCACCACCACGCGAAAACTGGCGGGGTCGGACAACGGCGCCGGGCGCATGGAGTGGCCGATGAACTCGAAGCCTGACTGGTAGACGTCGATCAGGGTGCCGAAGGGTTTGTCCGAGGCTTCGTTCTTGGCGCGTGCGTACACCAGCGAGCGCTGCGCACGGGAGAAGGGCAGGGCGTCGCTGTCGGATTCGAGCAGGTACTGGCGGATTTCCGGGCGGATGCCTTCGACCAGGTAGCGGATATTGCCCAGGATCGGGTAGTTGCGGCGTACCGCATGACGCGGCTGCAACAGGTCGAACACCCCGATCAGGCTGAGCACCCCGGTGGTCAGGGTGAACGGCCACAGCCATTCGTGGTGCAGAAACGGCAGGCTGGCCAAAGTGAACAGCACACAGGCGGCAAAAAAGGCGTAGCGACTGAGAAGTGACAGGCTCATACGGGGTCCTTGCGGATGACTCGGTCAGGCTCGGGGCCTGAGGCAAACGCCGACCATAGCCCGGTTCGGCGGCACTTAGCCACCCTGGAACGGCGCGCCAGAAACGAAAATTCGGGTATCGAAAATCATTCGCGCCAGTGTGCCGCGATGGGCAGCAAGCCATTCACGCCGGGCTGCGTTATTCTCGCCCGCTCATTTATTTGCGAGCCTGCCCATGTCCAACATCATTCGCATTGCCGCTGCGCTGCTTGTCGACCCGCAGGGGCGCACGCTGCTGGTACGCAAGCGCGGCACCGAGGCGTTCATGCAGCCGGGCGGCAAGATCGATGCCGGTGAAACGCCGGCCGCTGCGCTGGCGCGTGAGCTGCACGAAGAGCTGGGCCTGCGCATCGACCCGGCCCAGGCGGTGCACCTGGGCTGTTTCAGCGCGCCTGCGGCCAACGAGCCGGGCTGTGTGGTGCAGGCCGAGCTGTTTCGCGTGGGCTGCGCAGAGCCGGTGGCGCCGGCGGCTGAAATCGAGGAAGTGCTGTGGCTTGCCGCTAGCGCCACCGCTGCCATCAACCTGGCACCGCTGACCCGCGACCTGATCCTGCCGCTGTGGCGCGAAGGCCTCAACGCACCGCGCTGACGCCATCGAGGGTGGCGAACGAGGTGTCTTTGGCCGTGAGCAGAAAGTCGCGCATGTAGGGGGCATCGAGCATGTCGGTGCGCACCCCGGCGTACAGCGTGGCGAACAGGCCTTTCTCACCCAGGCGCTTGCCTTTGACGTAGCCGCGCGAGCTGTACTCGTGCAGCGCCCAGTGCGGCATGCCGCAGACGCCACGGCCGCTGGCGACCAGTTGCATCATCATCACGGTCAGTTCCGAGGTGCGCACCGCGGCCGGCTCGATGTCTGCCGGCTCCAGAAAGCGGGTGAAGATGTCCAAGCGGTCGCGTTCCACCGGGTAGGTGATCAAGGTCTGGTCCAGCAGGTCCTGCGGCACTACGAAAGGCTTGGCGGCCAGCGGGTGCTGGTTGGCCACGGCGAGCATGGCCTCGTAGGTGAACAGCGGCACGTAGGTGATGCCGGCCAGGTCCAGCGGGTCGGAGGTCACCACCAGGTCGAGGTCGCCACGCGCCAGGGCGGGTAGCGGCGCGAAGGCGAAACCTGAGGCAAGGTCGAGTTCGACTTCAGGCCAGGCATCGCGGAACTGGTCGATGGTCGGCATCAGCCACTGGAAGCAGCTGTGGCATTCGATAGCCATGTGCAAACGCCCGGCGGTGCCCCCGGCCAGGCGGGCGATATCGCGCTCGGCGCCGCGCAGCAGCGGCAGGGTGGCGTCGGCCAGTTGCAACAGGCGCAGGCCGGCGCTGGTAAAGCGCAGCGGCTTGGTCTTGCGCACGAACAGCGGCAGCCCCAGGCGCTCTTCCAGCTCTTTGAACTGGTGCGACAACGCCGATTGGGTCAGGTGCAGGCGCTCGGCGGCCTCCACCAGGCTATCGGCTTCGCGCAGGGCATGAAGGGTTTTCAGGTGGCGGATTTCAAGCACAGTGGCTCCGTGAACGATCTTTGAGGGTAAACACAGCGGTGTTGAGTTTCCCTCATGTTGCCATGGCCTGTCGACCACGACCACTCAGCAGCCTTCACGAAACTGTCACGGTTTTGTGGCAGCGCGACCGAAAGGATTTCATCAGACTCGCGCTCTACTGGGGATCTGCATTCTGGTGTTTCTTTCATGCGGGCTTTACTGCTTTTTCTGTTGCTGTCTTTCAGCGTGCCGGCAAGCTTTGCCGACGACCGCTGTAATCCACAAGTACCGGTGCAACGTGCCGAGCTGGGTGAACTGAGCCTGGTGTACCAAAGCGTTGGCGCGCCGCGCGACCCTGCGTTGCTGCTGGTCATGGGCCTGGGCGGGCAGCTTATCCATTGGCCCGATGACGTGGTCGAGGCCTTGTGCCGCCAGGGTTTTCGGGTAATTCGCTATGACAACCGCGATGTCGGCCTGTCGCGTTGGAACCAGCTACCGGCCAACGCCAACCTGACGCTCGAGCTGCTGCGCTACAAGCTCGGCCTGCCAGTGGCGGCGCCCTACACCCTGACTGACATGGCCGGCGATGGCATCGGCCTGATGGACGCCCTGGGCATTCGGCAGTTTCATGTACTGGGCGTCAGCATGGGCGGCATGATCGCCCAGCACATCGCCGCCATGGCCCCGCAGCGGGTACGTAGCCTGACCTTGGTCATGTCCAGTTCAGGGGCTGCCGGGCTGCCCGCGCCCAGCCCGGCGCTGGTGCAACTGCTGGCCCGGCGCAGTGCGCCAAACCGCGAGGTGGCCATCGAGCAGCAGGCCGACCTGCTGGCAGCGCTGGGCAGCCCGCAGGTCAAGGACGAGCGCGCGAGGTTGCTGCACCAGGCGGCGCAGTCGTATGACCGGGCGTTCAACCCTGATGGCGTCAAGCGCCAGATCATGGCGATCCTCGCCGAGCCCAGCCGGGTGGAGTTGCTCAACCAGCTACGGGTGCCGACGTTGGTGGTGCATGGTACGGCTGATCCGCTGCTACCGGTGATGCATGGCGTGCACCTGGCGGCGCATATCCAGGGCAGCCAGTTGCGGCTTATTCCGGGGCTGGCGCATCGTTTTCAGGAACCGTTCAAGCAGCCGCTGCTGGGGGCAGTGCTGCCGTATTTGCAGGCGCACCGCCAGGATGCGACGCATATCGCCGGGCTTTAGTGCGGCCTATCCTGTTCCGGCCTCATCGCAGGCCCTGCTCAACCGCAACATTGCTGATTGGACCCAATCCTGTGGGAAATGATAGGGAGTTGTGGCGAGCGGGCTTGCCCCGCGTTGGGCTGCGCAGCAGCCCCTTGGGTTTTCAGGGCCGCTGCGCAGCCC